>NZ_JBHVEU010000290.1:0-11366 GCF_042802075.1 Kitasatospora sp. NPDC057518 | reverse complement strand
CAGCTGACCGGGCACCACCGCACGCTGGACCTGCGCCGCGGCACCCTGACCCGCTGGACGTCGTACGAGGACGACGCCGGGCGGCGGCGCCGACCAGGACGACGAGTTCGTGGCCGCCCGGGTTGGTCTGCAGGGGCAGGGTGCGCCAGTTGTTGGCGAGCCATACGTTGCCGGACGGGTCGATCTGCAGGCCGGTGTTGCGTTCCAGCCCGTCGCTCGGGTAGCCGGTGTCGGGCGGGGACAGCGGTTGGCCGGTGGTGAAGCCGGGCGGACAGGCGGCGAGGTCGACGCCGCACAGCCGGGCGACGCGGTGGCCGCCGAAGTTGGCGATCCAGACGGTGTCCTCGCCGTCGACGGCGACGCCCCAGGGCAGGAACAGGCCGCCGCCGGTGAAGGGTTCGGGGGCCGGGGTGCCGTCGGAGCGGATCAGGGTGACGGAGGCGCCCGGGCGCGGGCCCGCGTCGCCCGCGACGGCGGCGTCCGCGAGGTCCCCGGCGGTGGTGTCGCCGCAGGGCACCGGCAGGATGCCGCTGTTGGCGACCCAGGCGTTGCCCCGGCTGTCGGTGGCGATGCCGAGCGGGCGGCGCAGCCCGCCGCCGGTCACCGCCCGTTCCAGGGTGCCGTCGGGGCCCAGGACCTGCACGCTGTCGCTGCCGTTGCCGCTGACCCACAGCCGCCCCGCCGGGTCGACGGCGGCGCCGAAGGGCTTGTGCAGCGCGGGGGTGGGGACCTCCCGGGCGCGGGTGGCGTCGCCGTCGGGGACGCGGGTCACGCTGTCCGCGCCGCAGCCGGCCGCCCATACGGTGCCGGAGCGGTCGGCGGCCAGGCCCTGGGGCTGGACGATGCCGCCGGCGCGCCAGCCCTCGGGCGGGGAGAGCGGGGTGCCGTCCGGGGCGAACTGCGAGAGGCTGCGCTCCAGCGGGGCCGGGTCGATCGGGCAACCCCGGCCCTGGAAGCCGAAGTTGGCGACCCAGGCGGAGCCCCGGGCGTCGACGGTGACGCCGAACCCGGCGCCGTACAGGCCGCCGCCCCGGTAGGGGGCGCCGGGGGCGTCCCGGCCGTCCGGGGTGAACTTCAGGACGGTGTCGCCGCCGCAGACCGGCACGGTGGGGTCGGCGCCGTAGCGGTAGTTGTTGCTGACCCAGGCGTTGCCGTCGGCGTCGAAGGCGATGTTGCCGGGGCCGTCGAGCTCGTGGCCGTTGCCGTCGTAGCGCAGGGCCACGGTCCAGGCCTCGGGGGCGGCGGGCAGGGCGGGCCGGTAGCGGGGGGCGGTGGCGGCGAGGGCGAACAGCTCGGCGGCGTTGTGGCCCGGGTCGTGGGCGATGTCCACGGCGGCCCGCAGGGTGTCGCGGGGCCGCTCCCGGCCGGGGCGCCGGGCCAGGTTCAGCAGCCGGTCGCAGGAGTCGCCGGTGGCGTCGACGCAGGCGGCGAGCAGGTCGGCGAGGGTGTTGAACTCGGCCAGGGTCGAGGTGAGCGCGCCGTTGGGCGGGGCGGCGAGCGGGGCGGCGATGCCTCCGGTGCCGGTGTCGGCCAGGTTGTGGGCGACGGCGGCGGCGTTGCGCAGCCCGGGGTCGGGGCCGGCCACGCCGTCGGGGCCGGTGAAGCGGGCCAGGGCGTAGGCGACGGCCACGGTGGTGCGCTCGTTGACGACGAGTTCGGGCGGCGCCCCGGCCCCGCTCAGGACGGCGGCGAGCACCGCCGGCCCGCCGGCGCCGCGCGCGCCCCCGGGCCCGGGCAGGCCGGCCAGCACGTACAGCACGGCGCGCGGGTCCTCGGGGCGGCGGTAGTCCAGGAGGAAGCGCCCGTCCGGCGCGCTGCGGGTGCGGGCCAGCACCCGGGGCGCGGCGCCCGCGCCGTCCCCGGCCTGGTAGAGCGTCACCTCGGCGCCGCCCAGCGGGGTGTCGCCGCTGCGCACCACCCCGCACTGGCCGGTCGGGGCGGCGGCCGTGGCGTGGGAGGGTCCGGCGGCGAGCTGGGCCAGGAGGGCGGCGGTCAGCAGGACGCCGCGGCGTCGGCGCATGGGGGCTCCGTTTCGGCGGTAGGGGGACGAACGGCGGTTCGTCCCCCTACCTGCCACACCGGCCGGCCGCCCGGGCGCATCCGGCCGCGGGACGCGGCGGAAATTGCCCGGTACGGGCGAGCCGGCGCGGGGCCCGTCCCCGGCTCAGCCGCGCTGCCCGGCCGCCGTGGCGGAGGGGACGGCGGCGGGGGCGGCGAAGCGGGGCAGGACCTCCTCGGCGAGCTCCTGGAGCAGCTCGTCGACGGGGCGGTCGTTGGGGCGCAGGTTGAAGGAGACGTGGGCGACGCCGAGTTCGGCCATCAGCTCCAGGTGCTCGATCAGGGCGGTGCGCCCGGTGCTGAGGCCGAGCCGGATGGGGCGCGGCGCGGCGGCCGGGTCCTCGGCGAGGGTGAGGACCATCGGCGTCAGGTAGGGCTTGTCGCCGGCGAGGTCGCGCCACTGGCGCAGCCGCGTGCGCAGCGCGTCCGGGTCGCGGGGGTAGTTGAGGGAGGCGTCGGCGTGCTCGGCGATCCACTCGGGGCTCTGCTGGGCGCCGCCGGCGACGGCGATCGGGATGCCCCCGGGGTGGACGGGCCGGGGCAGGACCTCCAGCTGCTGCTCGGCGCCGAGGCCGGCGGCGGGCAGTTCCAGCGGGCCGGGGCGCCAGGCGGCGCGCAGGGTCTCGACGCCGGTGCGGAAGGCGGCGCCGCGGCCGTGGAAGTCGCGGTCGAACAGCGGGTACTCGACGGGGCGGTCGCCGCTGGCCAGGCCGAGCAGCAGGCGCCCGCCGGAGAGCACGTCGACGGTGGCGGCGGCCTTGGCGACGAGCAGCGGTTCGCGCAGCGGCAGGACGACCGCGCCGGTGGCGAGGACCGCGTCGCGGGTGAGGGCGGCGAGGTGGCCGAGGTGGGTGAAGGTCTCGAAGACGCTGCCGGCGTCGCCGAACCGGACGGGGTCGTAGAGCGGGACGTCGCGCACCCACAGGGCGGCGAAGCCGAGGCGGTCGGCGAGGGCGGCGAGGCGGGCGTGCCCGGCGAGGTCGGGGGCGCCGAAGGGGCGGCCGGCCGCGCGGTCGGCCCGGCCGCGCTCCTGGCCCCAGTCGTTGTCCAGGGGCAGTTCCAGGCCGATGGTCAGCCGGCCGTCGGCGGGGGCCAGTCGGGCGAGTGCGGGGTGGGACGGGGCCATGGCGGGTCCTTCACAAAAGATCCCGTCCCGGGCGGCGGTGCGACCGCCCGGGACGGGAGAGTGGGGCGGGGTCAGCTCGCGTTGAACTGGTCCGGGTGCGGGCCGGTGCGCAGGTCGCGGTCGCCGGCGGCGATCGCGGCCATGTCCTGCGCGGTCAGCTCGAAGTCGAAGACGTCGAGGTTCTGCCGGATGCGGGCCGGGGTGACGGACTTGGGGATGACGATGTTGCCGAGCTGCAGGTGCCAGCGCAGGACGACCTGGGCGGGGGACTTGCCGGTGCGCTCGGCGATCGCGGTGATCGCCGGGTCGTCCAGGACGGCGCCCTGGGCGAGCGGGCTCCAGGCCTCGGTGGCGATGCCGTGCTCGGCGTGGAAGGCGCGCAGCTCGGCCTGCTGGAGGCCGGGGTGCAGCTCGACCTGGTTGACGGCGGGCACCAGCGCGCTGGTGTCCAGCAGGCGCTGGAGGTGGGCGGGCTGGAAGTTGGACACGCCGGCGGCGCGGATGCGGCCCTCCTCGACGAGGCGCTCCAGGGCGCGCCAGGTGTCGAGGTAGAGGTCGCGGGCCGGGGTGGGCCAGTGGATGAGGTAGAGGTCGACGTGGTCCAGGCCGAGCTTGGCGAGGCTGGCGTCGAAGGCGCGCAGGGTGGCGTCGTAGCCCTGGTCGGCGTTCCACAGCTTGGTGGTGACGAACAGGTCCTCGCGGGCCACGCCGGAGGCGGCCAGGGCGCGGCCGACGCCGGTCTCGTTGCCGTAGATGGCGGCGGTGTCGATGCTGCGGTAGCCGGCCTCCAGGGCGGCGGCGACGGCGGCGGTGGTCTGGTCGTCGGGGACCTGGAAGACGCCGAAGCCGAGCTGGGGGATCTCGACGCCGTTGTTCAGCTTCACGGTGGGGACGGTGGGGGTGGTCATGTGCTGTCTCCTTCAGGCGGTGCGGTCGGTGAGGGTGTAGTGGACGGTCTGGGCGCTGATGAGGCCGTCGCGGAAGACGAAGGTGTCGACGCCGTCGGCGACCTCGTGCTCGGCGGTGCGGGCGCTCCAGCGCAGGAGCAGGACCTCGCCGGCGAAGCTCGGGGTGAGCTGCCAGTCGGCGTCCGGCAGGTCGGCCAGCAGGCGGCCGATGGCCTGGCGGACGCCGGCCCGGCCGTGGAAGGTCCCGGCCGGGGTGATGGCGACGGCGTCCTCGGTGTAGTTGCCGCTGACCAGGTCGAGGTCGCCGGTGCCCAGGCGTTCGCCGTGGTCGGCGAAGACCTCCCGGGGGCTGCGGGCGGCGGTGCTCACCGGGCGAGCTGGGCGAGCCGGTCGAGGGCGGCGGCGGCGAACGAGTGGTCCTGCGCGGGGGCGCCGCCGCCGACGCCGAGGGCGCCGACCAGCCGGCCGTCGCGGTGGACGGGGATGCCGCCGGCGATGAACAGCAGCGGGCGGTCCAGCGCGGTGGGCAGGGTGTGGAACGGCCCGTCGGGCTTGACCAGGTCGACCAGGTCGGCGGTGGGGGCGTTCAGCTGGAGGGCGGTGTAGGCCTTGCGGGTGCTGGTCTCGCCGGAGATCAGCACGGCGCGGTCGTCGCGGCGGAAGGCGAGCAGGTGGCCGCCGGCGTCCAGGACGGTGACGCTGACCGGCACGCCCGCGGCCTCGGCGGCGCTGCGGGCCGCGTCGACCAGGAGCTCGGCGTCGGCGGTGGTCAGCGGGGCGACTGCGGTGGTGGTGCTCATGGTGGTGCTTCTCCCGGGGTGGGGTGGGTTCCGGTCGGGGCGGTGGCCGGTGGTGTGCCGGTGGCCGGTGGTGTGCCGGTGGCCGGTGGTGTCGATGGTCAGTGCTGCAGGGCCGCGTGGCGGGGAGCCGCGCTCGTGGTGGCGGCCTCCCGGGTGCGGTCGCGGCGCTCCAGGGCGGCGGACCAGAAGGCCAGCAGCAGGGCGGCCGCGGCGAGGACGGCGCCGACCCAGTTCGGGGCGGTGTAGCCGAGGCCGGCGCTGATCACCATGCCGCCGAGCCAGGCGGCCAGCGCGTTGCCGAGGTTGAAGGCGCCGATGTTGACGGCGGAGGCCAGGGTGGGGGCGCCGTGGGCCTGGTCCAGGACCCGCTTCTGCAGCGGGGGGACGGTGGCGAAGCCGAGGGCGCCGACCAGCAGGACGGTGACGGCGGCGGCGACCTTGTTGTGGGCGGTGAGGGTGAACAGGGCGAGCACCACGGCGAGGCCGCCGAGGGTGGTGTAGAGCATCGGCATCAGCTTGCGGTCGGCGTAGCGCCCGCCGAGCAGGTTGCCGAGGAACATGCCGACGCCGAACAGGACCAGCAGCCAGGTGACGGAGCCGTCGGCGTAGCCGGCGACGTTGGTCATCATCGGGGCGATGTAGGTGATCGCGGCGAAGACCCCGCCGAAGCCGAGCACGGTCATCGCCATGGCGAGCAGCACCTGGGGGTTGCGGAAGGCGGTCAGCTCGCGGCGCAGGTGGGCGCCCTCGGCGCGGGGCATGGCGGGGACGAGCTTGGCGATGCCGAGCAGGCCGACCACGCCGAGCGCGGCGACGCCGGCGAAGGTGGTGCGCCAGCCGACGGCCTGGCCGATGTAGGTGCCCAGCGGGACGCCGACGATGTTGGCGACGGTCAGCCCGGTGAACATGGTGGCGATGGCGCCGGCCTTCTTCTGCGGGGCGACGAGGTCGGCGGCGACGACGGAGCCGATGCCGAAGAAGGCGCCGTGGGCGAGGGAGGTCACGATGCGCCCGGCGAGCATCACGGGGAAGGACGGGGCGAACGCGGAGAGCAGGTTGCCGGCCACGAACAGGCCCATCAGCAGCATGAGCATGGTCTTGCGGCTGATCCTGGTGCCGAGGACGGTCATCAGCGGCGCGCCGATGACGACGCCGAGGGCGTAGCCGGTGACCAGCAGGCCCGCGTTGGGGATGGAGACGCCGTAGTCGCCGGCGATCTGGGGCAGGAGTCCCATGATCACGAACTCGGTGGTCCCGATCCCGAATGCGCCGATGGCCAGGGCGATGAGAGCGAGAGGCATGGGCCCGAACCCTTCTGTGATTGCTTGAGCTAGCGCCTTGCGTGCCCTAACAATAGTTGCAGACGCGCGATAAGTGCAAGCGCGGATAGGTGGCACGCGCCATAGGGTCGGGGTCGGGAGGCCGGAAACGCGGCCGGGCCCGGCCCGTCCGGACCGCGTGTGCGGTTCGGACGGGCCGGGCCCGGGGGAGTGGCGGCGCGGGGCCGGCCGGGGTCAGCGGGTGGGCGCGGCGGCGTCCACGGCCTCGACCGCCTGGACCAGCGAGGCCAGCGCGGGGGTGCGGGCGGCCTCGTCGAGCGCCTCGCGCAGCGCGGCGTCGTTGGTCGGCCGGGCCTGCTCCAGGAGCCTCAGGCCGTCCTCGCTCACGTTGGTGTAGATGCCGCGGCGGTCGGTCGGACACAGGTAGCGCGACAGCAGCCCGCGGTCCTCCAGCCGGGTGACCAGGCGGGTGGTGGCGCTCTGGCTGAGCACGACCGCGTCGGCGACCTGCTTCATCTGCAGGTGCCCGCCCTCGTCGTCGTGCTGGCGGCTGAGCACGTCGAGCAGCGAGTACTCGCGCACGCTCAGGTCGTGCTTCGCCTGCAGGGCGCGTTCGATGTGGGACTCGATCCTGCCGTGCAGGAGGGACAGGGCGCCCCAGCCGTTGGCGAGCGCGGTGAGCGCGGGGTCCGTGGCGGTCATGGGCCCCTCCTTCCGGGTATGGCTGGGTCCAGGATAAGCCATGAACAGAAATATCGGCCAGAGCTTGTATAGCGCTTGTGCAAATAATCTCCCGTGCGATTCGGGGGCGGGTGGGGCCGCGGGATGCCGGTCGGAGCCCAGTCATCACGCGGCTTTGGCGCAAATGGTTCAGACCATTGACGCGGAGGGAAGGCAGATCCTACGGTGTCGGGCAACCGGTCTGGCGCGGGCATGCCATGTCTCGGGCAGACCGCCGTGCGCACCCCCACGCGCACGCGCACGCCCCGCGCCGGGCGCACACTCCATCCACCCCCACGGAGGAGCACCATGCGCAAGCGCCACCTGATCGCCGCCGCCGCGGCCGCGATCGCCCTGCCGATCGCGGCGGCCCTGCCGGCCCAGTCGCACGGCTTCATCAACCTGCCGCCGAGCCGCTCCGCGCTCTGCGGGGCCAACGCCGTCCCGTGGGACTGCGGCGACATCCAGTGGGAGCCGCAGAGCGTCGAGGGCCCCAAGGGCTTCCCGACCCGCGGCCCGGCGGACGGCACCATCTGCGCCGGCGCGGACGCCCGCTGGGCCCCGCTGGACAACCCCCGGGGCGGCAGCTGGCCCACCACCAAGGTGACGGCGGGTCAGCAGCTCACCTTCACCTGGGAGATCGAGGCCCGGCACTCCACCAGCAGCTTCAGGTACTTCCTGACCAAGCCCGGCTACGACGCCAGCCAGCCGATCACCCGGGCCGCCCTGGACCTGACCCCGTTCCTGACCGTCCCCTACAACGGCCGCCAGCCCGCCGCCACCACCACCCACACCGCGACCCTGCCCACCGGCCGCACCGGCCACCAGGTGGTCGTCGCCGTCTGGGACGTCGCCGACACCGGCAACGCCTTCTACTCCTGCACCGACGTCCAGTTCTGACCGCTCCCCGCCCGTCCCGACGGCCCCGGCCGTCGCGTGCCCGCCGTCGCCGCCGCCCGAACCCGGACGGCGCCGGCGGGCCGCCCGCCCCCCGTGCTGAAGGCCCCTCCCCGTCCGTGCTCGCGCGCCGCAGAAGCCGCAAATAGGTACATTGGCGACATTTGGCAGCAGTGCCAAGGCTCCGCGCGTCCACGCAAGAAGGCCGACCGCCTTCGGAAAGGGTCTCCATGCGCCCCGACCTCAGCCCCGCCGTCCTCGCCGAGCTGCGCCGGCCGCGGCCCTACCCGGCGGTGTCGATCCTGATGCCCACCCACCGCCGCGAGCCGGACAACACCCAGGACCCGGTCCGGCTGCGCAACCTGCTGGCCGAGGCGAAGGAACGCGTCCAGGCCGACCCGGAGGTCTCCCGCGCCGACCGGATCGACGTGCTGGAGCAGCTCGACCGGGCCCTGACGGAGGTCGACCTGGTGCACGCCGAGGACGGCCTGGCGGTCTTCGCCGCGCCCGGCGAGCACCAGGTCTGGTCACTCGGGCGCACCGCCCCCGCCCGGGTGGTCCTGTCCGACACCTTCCTCACCCGCAACCTGGTCGCCTCGCACGCCGCCGAGCGCCCGCACTGGGTGCTCGCGGTGGCCGCCGACAAGGTGGTGCTGTGGGGCGGCACCGAGGAGCGGGTCACCGAGGACAAGGGGCACGGCTTCCCGCTGACGCGCGTCTTCGACAACCCCGACCCCGAGCGGCAGGAGCAGATCGGCGACACCCCCAGCACCTTCCGCGACGAGGCGACCAAGACCTTCCTGCGCCAGGCCGACACCGAGGTCGGCAGGCTGCTGGCCGCCGCCCCCCGCCCGCTGTACGTGGTCGGCGAGGCCGCCGCGCTCGCCCTGCTGGACGCCGTCGGCCCGATCGCCAAGGAGGCCGCCGCCCAGCTGCCGCACGGCGGCCTGGCCCAGGCCGACGCCGAGACCGTCCGCAAGGTGGTCGAGCCCGCCGTGCGCGCCCACGCCGACCAGGAGGTCGCCGAGCACCTCGCCCAGCTCGACAAGGCCCGCGGCGCCCAGCAGTTCGCGGCCGGCCTGGACGAGGTCTGGCAGGCCGTCGGCCAGGGCCGGATCGCCCGCCTGGTGGTCGAGGAGAACTTCCGCGCCACCGTGCGCGACGACGGCGAGCACCTCGTGCCCGCCGAGGCCGGCGAGAGCGGGGCCCGCGAGGACATCGTCGACGAGGTGATCGAGCGCGCCCTGGACACCGGCGGAAAGGTCGGCTTCGTCCCCGACGACACCCTCGCCGACGCCGGCCGGATCGCCGCCGTCCTGCGCTACTGACCCGCCCTCGAAGCGCCCCGCCACCGCAGCCGCCCGTCCGGTCACCACACCCCGGCGGGCGGCCGCGGCGCACCCGGCCCCGCCGCGCGTCCGCCGCGCTCGTACGGAAACGAACCGGCCAACCGGCGCACGGAATCCGCCATCTTCGCGCACCGCACGTGCAACGGCCACGAACGGTTCCCGGAATTGTGGCGCCCGGTTCGGCAATCGCCCCTAACCTGCGGCGCATGACACAGAGTCACCGCCCCCGCTCGGCCCGCCGCACCGGCCTGCTCGCCGCCGCCGTCGCCGCCTCGCTCGGCCTCACCGCCGTCGCCCTGAACGTCCCCAGCGCCGTCTCCGCCGAAGCCGCCCCCGCGGCCCCCGCGGCCCCCGCGGCCGCTGTGGCCGGCGCCGCCCCGGCCCCCGGCGAGGTCGTCCTCGACGAGCACTTCTCCGGCCCCGCCCTGCCGGCCGGCTTCACCGCCGTCGAGGGCGACTGGAAGGTCGAGGGCGGCCGCCTGGTCGGCACCTCCGCCAACTCCGGGCAGCAGAGCCGGATCACCTTCGGCCGCCACCTGGACGACTTCCGCATCGAGGCCACCGCCCGCTTCGAGAGCGTCCAGGACAACGCCCGCTGGACCGCCCTCGGCCTGGACGTCCCCGCGTCCGGCGTCACCCCCTGGTCGATCGCCACCATGCGCACCGGCACCACCGCCGCCAACGGCCTGGAATTCGCCCAGCGCACCCCCGCCAACGTCTGGAACGTCACCAACACCGCCGCGGCCCCCACCGCCGCCGGCACCGGCCGCGACGTGCGCATCGCCGTCGAGGTCCACGGCACCACCGCCCTCTGGATATTCGACGGCAAGGAGGCCCTGCGCACCACCCTGGTCGCCCGCAGCGCCGACGGCGGCCAGGCCCTGGTGGTCAACGGCTCCACCGTCTCCTTCGACGACCTCAAGGTCACCGCGCTCGCCCCCGGCGGCTGGCTGCGCCCGGCCGGCGCGCCGCTGACCGTCTTCGCCCACCGCGGCGCCTCCTCCGCCGCCCCCGAGAACACCCTGCTCTCCGACGAGATCGCCCGCCGCGGCGGCGCCGAGTGGATCGAGAACGACGTCCAGCCCAGCAAGGACGGCGTCCCCTACGTCCTGCACGACGACACCGTCGACCGCACCACCAACGGCAAGGGCCGCATCCGCGACCTGACCGCCGCCCAGATCGACTCCCTGGACGCCGGCTCCTGGTTCGGCCCCGCCTACGCCGGCGCCCGCGTCCCCACCCTGGCCGCCCAACTGGAGGACCTGCGCACCCGCGGCGGCAGCCTGCTGCTGGAGATCAAGGGCCAGCACAGCCGCGACGAGGTCGCCCGGATCGTCAAGGAAGTGCGCGACCACGGCATGACCGGCCGGGTCTTCGTCCAGAGCTTCGAGGTCGACGCCCTGCGCTACACCCGCGAGCTGGCCCCCGAGCTGCCGCTCGGCCTGCTGCGCGGCGACTTCGACGCCGACCCGGTGGCGGTCGCCAGGGACCTCGGCCTGTCCGCCTACAACCCGTCCGACGCCGGCCTCGCCGCGCGCCCGAACGTGGTGAAGGACCTGCACGCGGCCGGCGTCGCGGTCAACGTCTGGACGGTCGACTCGGCCGCCCGCTGGAAGGCCCTGGACGCCGCCGGCGTCGACGGCGTCATCACCAACCGCCCGGCGGAGCTCGCCGGTTGGAACAGCGCCTGGCTCCAGGGCGGCGCCCCCGTCCGGCCCGCCGCGCCCACCGTGGCGATCACCTCCCCGGCCGCCGGCGCCACCCTGGACCGCGCCGCGCGGCCGGTGACCGCCGTCCAGTCCACCGGCGCCGACACCGTCCGCCTCACCCTGGACGGCAAGGAGCTGGCGCCCGGCACCGCCCTGGACGCCACCGCCCTCCCGCTCGGCGGGCACACCCTGCGCGCCGAGGCCACCGGCCCCGGCGGCCGCGCCGAGACCACCACCGCGTTCACCGTCGCCGCCACCCCCACCGGCCTGGCCGCCCTGGTGCTCACCTCCGGCGCCGACCGCAACGCCGTCGCCACCCTGACCACGATGCTCGGCCAGGGCCAGTACCGGCCGCTCGCCGCCTGGGCCGAGGACCAGGCCGGCCGCGGCGTCGTCGCCGACCGGGCCGGCCTGATCGCCGCCGACGCCCGCGCCCTGGACACCGCCCCGCGCGGCTGACCGGCGCCCCGGCCCCGTACCGGCGGCCCCGTACCGCTCCGGCCCCGCACCGCCCCCGTC
>NZ_JBHVEU010000289.1:0-11401 GCF_042802075.1 Kitasatospora sp. NPDC057518 | reverse complement strand
GACTTCAACGGCGGCGACTTCGGCGGGTTCGGCGGCGGTGGCGATTTCGGTGGTGGCGGCGGCGACTTCGGCGGCGGGGACTGGTAACCCGCTCGACCGACCGCACGCTCCCGCGGCCCCGCCGGTTCGCCGGCGGGGCCGCTCCCGTTCGCGCGGGGGCGTCGTCCGCGGAGGCGGGCCGGGGCCGAGCTGTGACCGGGAGCGCGGACGGCTAGGGTCGGGGCATGCACGGTCGCGACGCCCACAGTGAGGAACCGGTCCGGGTGACCGCCTGGGTCCGGGGGAAGGTCCAGCAGGTCGGGTTCCGCTGGTGGACCAGGGCACGGGCGCTGGAGATCGGACTGAGCGGCTACGCCAGCAACCTCGGCGACGGCCGGGTGCAGGTGGTGGCCGAGGGGCTCGCGGCCGACTGCGAGCAGCTGCTGGCCCGGCTGCGCGGCCCGGGGACCCCGGGGAACGTCAGCGGGGTCACCGAGATCTGGACGGCCGTCGGCCCTGGCTACGAGGGTTTCGAGATCCGCTGAGCCGCGCCGGGCCGGGCCGCCGGCGGTGCTCCGCGCGGGCTCCCGGGAAAAGATCCGGAACCGGCGGTGTCACGAGGTTGCCATCCGGGCAGACTCGTGGTTGACTCCGCATCGAACGATGATCCACGAGCACGCGGTGGACCCGTCCCGAAGCCCCCCAGGCGTGATGACACCGCCGGGCAGGTGACAGGGGCGCGGTAGCGTGCGGTGATCGTGTTGACCCTTTCCGTCTTTGGTGAGACGCTGGAAGCCCGCGCACACGACCGCGTTCTCCCGGTAGGCGCATGCCCCCGTGAGCCCAGCTCACGGTGGTTGTGCCGCAGTGCCCAGCCAGCACTTCCGGTGACGCGCCGCGCGTGCGTCCCCCTTCCCCCTAGACCTGTACCGTTCCGGTTCGGTCACTCAGCGTGGAGGACCATTCATCATGGCAAAGGCGCTTCTCGGGTACGTCGGCGGCCCCGACCCGCGAATGCTCTCCGAGATGCGACGGCTTCAGCAGCGCGTCCAGGACCTTGAAGCGGAGCTCCTTCGGATGCAGGCTGAGAACGACGCTCTCACCGCTGTCGCTGACGAGCACTCGCTGCTCAACAGCATCGATCTGGATCAGCGGGAGCCGGCTCTCACCTGAGTCCCGCCCGGTCCTCGCAGATCGACGCCGTTGCGCACCGAGCCGCCCCGAAAGGGACGCAGCTTGCAAGGGACGCCCTGATGTGGCGTCCCTTCGTCGTGTCCGGCTCCGGATACAGTCGGTTCCCGTCTGAGCGATAGAGGGGACCGGCCGCGTGCACCTGAAGAGTCTGACGCTGCGCGGGTTCAAGTCCTTCGCCTCCAGCACCACCCTGCGCTTCGAGCCCGGCATCACCTGCGTCGTCGGCCCGAACGGCTCCGGCAAGTCGAACGTGGTCGACGCGCTGTCCTGGGTGATGGGCGAGCAGGGGGCCAAGTCGCTGCGCGGCGGCAAGATGGAGGACGTCATCTTCGCCGGGACCAGCGGGCGCGCCCCGCTCGGCCGGGCCGAGGTCAGCCTCACCATCGACAACACCGACGGCGCCCTGCCGATCGACTACTCCGAGGTGACCATCACCCGGACCATGTTCCGCAACGGCGGCAGCGAGTACGCCCTCAACGGTGAGACCTGCCGCCTGCTGGACATCCAGGAGCTGCTCTCCGACTCCGGCATCGGCCGCGAGATGCACGTCATCGTCGGGCAGGGCCAGCTGGACTCCGTGCTGCACGCCGACCCGATGGGCCGGCGCGCCTTCATCGAGGAGGCGGCCGGCGTCCTCAAGCACCGCAAGCGCAAGGAGAAGGCGCTGCGGAAGCTGGACGCGATGCAGGCCAACCTCAACCGGGTCCAGGACCTGGTGGCCGAACTGCGCCGCCAGCTCGGACCGCTCGGCCGACAGGCCCGGATCGCCCGCCGGGCCGCCGGCATCCAGGCCGACCTGCGCGACGCCCGGCTGCGGCTGCTCGCCGACGACCTGTGCGCGCTCCGCCGGGCCGTCGAGGCCGAGGTCGCGGACGAACTGGCGCTGCGGCTGCGCCGCACCACCGTCGAGCAGGAGCTGGCCCGGGCGGTGCAGCGCGAACGCGTCCTGGAGGCGCAGGTCGAGCGGCTCGGCCCCGGACTGGAGACCGCCCGGCAGACCTGGTACCGGCTCTCCGCGCTCGCCGAGCGCACCCGCGGCACCGTCGGGCTGGCCGAGGCCCGCGCCCGGCACGCCGCCGCCGGGGGCCGGGGCGAGGAGCGGCGCGGGCGCGACCCGGAGGACACGGAACGGGAGGCCGCGCGGGTCCGCGAGGAGGAGGCCGCGCTGACCGAGGCCCTGGAGGAGGCGCGGTACGCGCTGGCCGAGGCGGTCGAGCGCAAGGACGGACTGGAGCGGGAGCTGGCCGCCGAGGAGCGCCGGCTGCGGGACGCCGCCCGGGCCATCGCCGACCGCCGGGAGGGCCTGGCCAGGCTGCAGGGGCAGGCCGCCGCCGCCCGGTCCAGGGCCGCCGCCGCGCAGGCCGAGATCGGCCGGCTCGCCGAGGCCAGGGACGAGGCGCTGCTACGCGCCGAGGCCGCCCGGGGCGAGCTGGACGAACTCCAGCGGCAGGTGGACGGCCTGGCCGGGGAGGACGAGCAGGCCGAGGCCCGGTACCGGCGGGCGCGCGAGCACCTCGCCGCGGTGGAAGGGGAGCTGGCCGCGGCCCGGGAGGCGTCCGCCGCCGCCGAGCGCGAGCGGGCCGGGCTGACGGCGCGGCACGAGGCGCTCTCCCTCGGGCTGCGCCGCAAGGACGGCACCGGCGCGCTGCTGGACGCGGGGGAGCGGCTGGGCGGGCTGCTCGGCCCGGCGGCCGCGCTGCTGCGGATCGAGCCGGGGTACGAGGTGCCGCTCGCCGCCGCGCTCGGTGCGGCGGCCGACGCGGTGGCCGTCGACTCGCCGTCCACCGCCGCCGGGGCCCTGCGGCTGCTGCGGGCCGAGGACGCCGGCCGGGCCGCGCTGCTGATCGCCGGTACCGCCGGCTCCGCCGAGGCGGCCGAGCCGGCGGGGGAGCTGCCGGACGGGGCCCGCTGGGCGGCCGAACTGGTCGACGGCCCGGCCGAGTTGCTCGGCGCGGTCCGGCGGCTGCTGGCCGGGGTGGCGGTGGTCGCGGACCTCGACCGGGCGCTGCGGCTGGTCGCCGGGCACCCCGCGCTGTGCGCCGTCACCGCCGACGGGGACCGGCTCGGCGCCGGCTTCGCCCAGGGCGGCTCCGGCGGCGCGCCGAGCCTGCTGGAGACCCGGGCCGCGGTGGACGAGGCGGCCCGGGCGATCGGCGAACTCACCGTCCGCTGCGCCGAGTCGGCCGAGCGGCTGGCCCGACTCGCCGAGCAGCGACGGGAGTCGGCCGCCGAGGTGGAGCAACTCGCCGAGCGGAGACGGCAGGAGGAGAAGGAGCGGGCCCAGGTCGCCGGGGCGCTCGGCCGGCTCGGCGGGCAGGCCCGCGCCGCCGCCGGCGAGGCCGGTCGGCTGTCGGACGCCGCCGCCCGCGCCGAGCAGGGGCTGGCCGAACTGCTCGACGGGGCCGAGGAGCTGGCGCGGCGCCTGGCCGCCGCCGAGGAGTCGGCCCAGGCCGGGGAGGACGAGCCGGACGCCGCCGAACAGCAGCGGCTGGCCGGGGCCGCGAGCGACGCCCGGCAGGCCGAGCTGGAGGCCCGGCTCGCGGTGCGCACCCACGAGGAGCGGGTCCGCGCCCTGGCCGGCCGGGCCGACCAGCTGGACCGGGCCGCCCGCGCCGAGCGCGAGGCGCGCGCCCGGGCCGCCGAGCGCCGCCGGCGTGCCGAGCACGACGCCTCGGTGGCGAACGCCGTCGCGGCGGGCGCCCGGCAGCTGCTGGCCTGCCTGGAGGTGTCGCTGGCCCGCGCGGACGCCGGGCGGGCGGCCGTCGAACAGGCGCGGGCCGAGCGCGAGCACGAGCTGCGCGAGCACCGGGAGCACGGCCGCGGGCTCAAGGAGGAGCTGGACAAGCTGGTCGACGCCGGGCACCGGGACGAGGTGCTGCGGGCCGAGAAGCGGCTGCGGATCGAGCAGCTGGAGGCCCGCGCGCTGGAGGAGTTCGGCATCGACGGCGGCGAGCTGCTCGCCTCGTACGGGCCGGACCAGCCCGTCCCGCCGTCCGCGCCCGAGGAGGGGGCGGAGCCGGGCGAGCCGTACCCGTACGTCCGGGCCGAGCAGGAGAAGCGGCTGCGGGCGGCCGAGAAGGCGTACCAGCAGCTCGGCAAGGTCAACCCGCTGGCGTTGGAGGAGTTCGCCGCGCTGGAGGAGCGCCACCGGTTCCTCGGCGAGCAGCTGGACGACCTCAAGCGCAGCCGGCGCGACCTGCTGGACATCGTCCGGGAGGTGGACCAGCGGGTCGAGCAGCTGTTCACCTCGGCGTACCACGACACCGCCGCCCAGTTCGAGGGCGTCTTCGCCCGGCTCTTCCCGGGCGGGGAGGGCCGGCTGGTGCTGACCGACCCGGAGAACATGCTCGCCACCGGGGTCGAGGTCGAGGCCCGGCCGCCGGGCAAGAAGGTCAAGCGGCTGTCGCTGCTGTCCGGCGGCGAGCGCTCGCTGACCGCGGTGGCGCTGCTGGTCGCGATCTTCAAGGCCCGGCCCAGCCCGTTCTACGTGATGGACGAGGTGGAGGCGGCGCTGGACGAGACCAACCTGCGCCGGCTGATCGGGATCATGGAGGAGCTGCGGGAGAGCTCCCAGCTGATCGTGATCACCCACCAGAAGCTCACCATGGAGTCGGCCGACGCCCTCTACGGCGTGACCATGAAGGGTGACGGCATCTCGCAGGTGATCAGCCAGCGGCTGCGCGAGGAGCACCGGGAGCGCCGGCCGCGGGCGGTACGCACCGCATCGGTGTAGGGCGGCTGCGGTCCATCCGGGCTCCGGTCGCGGATACTGGAGCGGATATGGAATACGTGATCCTTGCCGTAGTCATCGCCGTGGTCGCCATCGGCGCGATCGCCGGCCTCGTCGTTTCCGGCAGACGACGCCAGCAGCTGCCCCCGAAGTCGCAGGCGCCGGTCATCACGGCGCCGAAGCCCACCCCGCAGGAGCCCCAGGTCGGCGAGGAGGCCGCGCCGCCGACCGAGGCGCCCCGCCGCACCGTCGAGGAGGTGCAACTCCCGGAGGCCGAGGCGCCCGCCGAGGCCGAGGCCACCGAGGCCGAGGTCGTCGAGACCGCTGAGGCGGCCCCGGCCATCGAGGTGCCCGAGCCCACCGCCGGCCGACTGGTCCGGCTGCGCTCGCGGCTCTCCCGCTCGCAGAACTCGCTCGGCAAGGGCCTGCTCTCGCTGCTCTCCCGCGAGCACCTGGACGAGGACACCTGGGAGGAGATCGAGGAGACGCTGCTCACCGCGGACGTCGGCGTCGCCCCCACCCAGGAGCTGGTCGAGCGGCTGCGCACCCGGGTGAAGGTGCTCGGTACCCGCACCCCCGACGAGCTGCGCGCGCTGCTGCGCGAGGAGCTGGTCGAGCTGGTCGGCAAGGACTCCGACCGTGCCGTGCGCTCCACCAAGCACGAGGAGGGCCCGGCGGTGGTCCTGGTGGTCGGCGTCAACGGCGTCGGCAAGACCACCACGACCGGCAAGCTGGCCCGCGTCCTGGTCGCCGACGGCCGTACGGTGGTGCTCGGCGCCGCCGACACCTTCCGCGCCGCCGCCGCCGACCAGCTCCAGACCTGGGGCGAGCGGGTGGGCGCGCGCACCGTGCGCGGCCCGGAGGGCGGGGACCCGGCCTCGATCGCCTTCGACGCGGTCAAGGAGGGCATCGCCGAGGGCGCGGACACCGTGCTGATCGACACCGCCGGCCGCCTGCACACCAAGACCGGCCTGATGGACGAGCTGGGCAAGGTCAAGCGGGTCGTCGAGAAGCACGGCCCGGTGGACGAGGTGCTGCTGGTGCTGGACGCCACCACCGGCCAGAACGGCCTGATCCAGGCCCGGGTGTTCGCCGAGGTGGTCGACATCACCGGCATCGTGCTGACCAAGCTGGACGGCACCGCCAAGGGCGGCATCGTGGTCGCGGTCCAGCGCGAGCTGGGCGTGCCGGTCAAGCTGATCGGCCTGGGCGAGGGCGCGGACGACCTGGCCCCGTTCGAGCCGGGGGCGTTCGTGGACGCGCTGATCGGCGACTGACAGCCTCCGCGAAGCGTTCGATCAGGGAAGCGCACGAAGGGCCCGCCCCCTCCAGGGGGCGGGCCCTTCCGCGTGCCGGGGCGGGGCGGTCAGGAGGCCATCCAGGCCGGCTCGACGGTGCGCTCGCGGCCGCGGTGGCAGGCGTAGGCGAGGGTGCCGAGCAGCAGCCGGGCCTCCGGCGGGCAGCCCGCGTTGTCGCGGGTGGGGCGGCGCAGCCAGCGGACCGGGCCGAGGCCGCCGAGGACGGTGGGCGGGGCGGCGACGTGGCCGCCCTCGCCGTGGCAGACCAGGTCGAGCGCGGCGTCGTCCCAGCCCATCCGGTACAGCAGGTCGGGCAGGCGCCGGGCGGTGCCGGCGGCGACCAGGAACTGGAGCCGGCCGGTGGGGGGCGCGAGCACCGGGCCCACCTGGGTGCCCATCCGCTCCAGCCGGACCAGGGCCTGGAGGCCGGCCTGCTCGGGGACGTCCAGGACGTCGAAGGCGCGGCCGGTGGGGAACAGCACCGCGCCCTCGGTGCGGGCGGCGCGGGCCCGGCCGCCGCCCCGCACGGGGTGCAGGCCGGGCGCGGCACAGCGGGGGGAGCCGCAGGGACAGCGGAGCGGGGCGGTGGCGCCGACGACCGGGGTGCCGGTCTCCGGATCGCCGGTGACGACCGCCCAGCCCCAGCGGCCGGTGTACTCCGCGGCGGCCTGGGACGCGGTGACCTTGGTGCGGCGGCGCGCGCCCAGCGGTGCCAGCCGCAGGTGCCCCAGTCGAAGTTCGCCGAACAGGTTGTCCATGCCTCCCCCAACAGGTTCTTGTTGCCGATGGTTACGGGACGGTGACTGTGTGTCGATTGTCAGCCGTGTGGTGCGTAGTGCGGTGGCGGCGCGCAGCGCGTGGTGTGCGCCTGTTCCGGCGGTGCGCCTCGGGCGCCGCCTTGTGGGGGCGGCGCCGATGCCGGATCGTCGTGTTCGTGGGGCTGTCGCCGTCCCGAGTGGACGGTGAACTCGCCTGTGGCTGCGGTGGGTTGCGGGTTCCGCCGGGTCCTCCGGGATGGGCCGGGGGACTTGGCGGCCCGCATATGCCGGGCCGTCGGGACTCCCTAAGTGAAGCGTGTGCCCCCGGGCTTCGGTTCACTCCTGGGGGTGGCGAAAGGTGGCGTTTCGCCAGGGGCGCTCCCACGGGCCCCTCACGGGGCATTACGTTCAGCGTGCGGATGTCGTCGAGGAGTCTGTCCCGGGTCGTCGGGCAACGGGAGTTGGGAATCTGACGGATCGTCCGCAACGATGGCACACCAGTGCGAGGGCGCTGCGGTACGGCGGCGCCGCGGCACCTCAGGCACGGCACGTCTGGCAAGAGCCCGCAACCGTCGGGCGGTCACGATCGGGGGCCCCGGTAGGGGCCGGGCGGGATGGGGACGTTACCCATGGCAGAGAAGCAACCGAATGAGAAGCTGACCACGTGGTTCGCCCGCAGTGGCTGGTCCAAGGGCGAGTTGGCCCGCCAGGTCAACCGCAAGGCCCGGCAGATCGGCGCCCACCACGTGTCCACCGACACCTCCCGGGTGCGCCGCTGGCTCGACGGCGAGCAGCCCCGCGAGCCGATCCCCAAGATCATGTCGGAACTCTTCTCCGAGCGGTTCGGCTCGGTGGTCTCCATCGAGGACCTCGGCCTGCGCGCCGCGATCCCGGTCTCCACCGTGGGCGGCGGCGTCGACCTGCCGTGGAGCGGCCAGCAGACCGTCCAGCTGATCAGCGACTACTCCCGCAGCGACCTCATGCTCAACCGCCGGGGCTTCCTCGGCACCTCACTCGCGCTGACCGCGGGCGCCGCGCTGATCGAGCCGATGCAGCGCTGGCTTGCCCCCGGCCCGAGCGGCGTCCCCACCCCGATCCTCACCGCGGCCAACGGCGGCGAGGCCTTCACCGGCCGGCTCTCCGAACCCGAGCTCGAACTGCTGGAGCAGACCACGGTCATGTTCCGGCAGTGGGACGCCCAGAACGGCGGCGGGCTGCGCCGCAAGGCCGTCGTCGGCCAGCTGCACGAGGTCACCGACCTGCTCCAGGAGACGTACAGCGAGGACACCACCAAGCGGCTGTTCCGGCTCACCGCCGAACTCGCCCACCTGGCCGGGTGGATGTCGTACGACGTCGGGATGCACCCGAGCGCGCAGAAGTACTACGTGCTCGCCCTGCACGCGGCCAAGGAGGCCGGCGACCGCCCGTTCGGCGCGCTGATCCTCACCGACATGAGCCGCCAGATGATCCACCTCAACCGGGGCGAGGACGCCCTGGAGCTCATCCACCTGGCCCAGTACGGCAGCCGCGACGCCGCCACCCCGCGCCAGCAGTCCCTGCTGTACGCGATGGAGGCGCGCGCCTACGCCACCATCGGCGAGGTCAACCGCTGCGCCCGGGCGATCCGGCTGGCCGAGGACACCTTCACCGACATCCGGGACGGGGACCAGGACCCGGACTGGCTGAAGTTCTTCTCGCCCGCCGAGCTGAACGCCGAGAACGCCCACTCCTTCCGCGACCTCGCGTACCACTCGGACAACGCCGAGCTGTACGCCTCGCTGTCCGCGCCGGTGATGGAGACCGCGGTCGACCTGTTCCGCCAGGACGCCGACCACGTGCGCTCGTACGCCTTCAACCTGATCGGCATGGCCAGCGTCCACCTGCTGCAGAAGGAGGCCGAGCAGGCGGTGGTGATGGCCGAGCAGGCGGTGGACATCGCCACCAAGGTGCGCTCGGAGCGGCTGAACTCCCGGGTCCGCAAGACCACGGAGGCCGCGTCGGCCCGGTTCAAGGGTGTGGACGCGGTGAGCCGGCTCAAGGAGCGGGTGGTCCAGGACATCCCGGAGTTCGTCTCGGTGGTCTGACCGGAGGCCCGCCAGGGCCGTCCGAAGGAAAAGCTCCACCGACCGTGGCGGCCGCCGCCGTCACGGTCGGTGGCATGTCCGGCAGCCGATGGTCCGGCCCGGCCGGGCCGCGGCGGCCGCGGTTCACGCAGCCGTAACCCGCGCGTCGCACGCGTCACCGCGGTGAAACAACCGGCCGCACCGGCCGAAACCAGCCTTCGGCACGCTCCTCCTCAACGCCGACACCCCGGGTGGCACCACGGGACGGGTCCCCGGGTGCGGATCGGCCTGGACGCAGAGGAGACGCCGATGCCGGACGGCTTCAGCGCGGGCGACACCGCCTTCGTACTCATCAGTGCGGCCCTGGTCATGCTGATGACCCCAGGGCTCGCCTTCTTCTACGGGGGCATGGTCAGGGCCAAGAGCACGCTGAACATGCTGGCGATGAGCTTCCTCTCGCTCGGCATCGTCAGCGTGCTGTGGGTCCTCTACGGCTACTCGCTCAGCTTCGGGTCCGACTCCTTCGCCGGCCTGATCGGCAACCTGGACCACCTCGGGATGCGCGGCCTCGGCCTCGACGAGCTGACCGGCTCCATCCCGGTCACCGCCTTCGCGCTGTTCCAGCTGATGTTCGCGGTCATCACCCCGGCGCTGATCAGCGGCGCCGTCGCGGACCGGGCCAGATTCGCCGCCTGGGGCCTGTTCATCGCGCTCTGGGTGACGGTCGTCTACTTCCCGGTCGCGCACTGGGTGTTCTTCTTCGACGGCGGCCACGGCGGCTGGCTGGGCGACCGCAACGGCGTGATCGACTTCGCCGGCGGGACGGCCGTGCACATCAACGCGGGCGTCGCCGGCCTCGCGCTCTGCCTGGTGCTGGGCAAGCGGATCGGCTTCAAGAAGGACCCGATGCGCCCGCACAGCCTGCCGCTGGTGATGCTCGGCTCCGGGCTGCTCTGGTTCGGCTGGTTCGGCTTCAACGCGGGCTCGGCGCTGGCCGCCAACGGCGTGGCCGCGATGGCCATGGTGAACACCCAGGTCGCCACCGGTGCGGCGCTGGTCGGCTGGCTGGTCTACGAGCGGTTCAGGCACGGCGCCTTCACCACGCTGGGCGCCGCCTCCGGCGCGGTGGCCGGACTGGTCGCTATCACCCCGGCCTGCGGCTCGGTCAGCCCGCTCGGCGCGGTGGCGATCGGACTGGTCGCGGGCGCGGTCTGCTGCGCCGCCGTCTCGCTCAAGTACCGCTGGGGCTTCGACGACTCGCTCGACGTGGTGGGCGTGCACGCGGTCGGCGGGGCGGTGGGCTCGCTGCTGGTCGGCCTGTTCGCCACCGGCGGGGTCGGCCAGGGCGTCAAGGGCCTGTTCTACGGTGGTGGGATCGGCCAGCTGGGCAAGCAGGCGATGGGCGTGGCGGTGGTCGCGGCGTACTCCTTCGTGCTGTCCTGGCTGCTGGCCAAGGCGGTCGACCGGCTGGTCGGCTTCCGGGTCTCCGGCGAGGTCGAGACGGCCGGCATCGACCAGGCCGAACACGCCGAGTCCGCCTACGATTTCACCGCCGTGGGGGCGGGGCTGGCCCGGGCCCTGCCGGGC
Organism: Kitasatospora sp. NPDC057518; assembly: GCF_042802075.1. Taxonomy (NCBI): domain Bacteria; kingdom Bacillati; phylum Actinomycetota; class Actinomycetes; order Kitasatosporales; family Streptomycetaceae; genus Kitasatospora; species Kitasatospora sp. NPDC057518. The sequence continues at coordinate 792 of NZ_JBHVEU010000289.1, read as the reverse complement.
CTGGCCGCCGCTGCCGCGACGTCCGCCGCCGAGCGGTCCGCCGGACGGTCCACTGAACGGACCGGCGAACGGACCGGCGTCGCGGAACCCGGTGCCGCCCAGCCCGCCGTGCAGCCCGCCGAGAAGAGGACCGAGGTCGACGCCCGATGAAGCTCATCACCGCCGTGATCAAGCCGTACCGACTGGACGAGGTGAAGTCCGCCCTCCAGGCCTTCGGGGTGCACGGCCTCACCGTCACCGAGGCCAGCGGCTACGGCCGCCAGCGCGGCCACACCGAGGTGTACCGGGGGGCCGAGTACACCGTGGACCTGGTACCGAAGGTCAGGATCGAGGTCCTGGTCGAGGACGAGGACGCCGAGGACCTGATCGACGTCCTGGTGAAGGCCGCCCGGACCGGGAAGATCGGCGACGGCAAGGTGTGGAGCGTGCCCGTCGACACCGCCGTACGGGTCCGCACCGGCGAGCGCGGCCCGGACGCCCTGTAGCCCGGCGGCCGGTCGCCCCGCGCCGGACGGCGGGCCCGTTCACCCGGGAGGGTGCGGGTCCGCCCGGCGGCGTACCGGCGCTTCCGTACCGGCCTCTCCGGAGCGGCCTCCCCGGACCGGCCGAACGGCCGAACGGTCGACCCGAGGGCAGGACGGTTCACCAGCAGGACGGTTCACCCAGCACGACGGACGGGACCCACGCGCATGACCACCGAGACCAGCCCCTCCGACCCCGTCGACCCCTCCGACCCCGTCGGCTGTGCCGCCGCCGCCCGGGCCGCGCTGCTCGCCGCCCCCGGCCCCGGCC
>NZ_JBHVEU010000288.1:0-11435 GCF_042802075.1 Kitasatospora sp. NPDC057518 | reverse complement strand
GGGGCGGGGCGCCGTAGCGCTCCGCCCGGGGCGGTCACCTGTCCGTTCGCCGTACTCGGCTCACATTTCGCTCGTGACGCTCACCCCGCTGAAGCCCTGCTGGGCGTAGAGGCTGAAGAAGATGTAGCCGCCGGCCGGCGGGTCCGTGACGGTCAGCGTCTCGGAGTTGTCCGGGCCGGTCGACCGCGCGGTGTTCGTGTCGGTGTAGGCCCAGCTCGTCGGGTTGTAGTAGAGGTCGCCGTTGCCGGTGCCGCCGCTGGTGGTGATCTTCACCTGCTTGGTGCCGGCCGGCACCAGGAGGTAGAAGTGCGCGTAGTTGCCCGTGGTGGCCGCGACGTTGCTGCGGGTGCAGTTGGCCGCCAGCAGCCGGGTGTCGGTGCCGGTGCACTCGGGCAGCGGGGTGCCCGGCGTGGTGGGCGGGTTGCCGCTGCCGTCGGTGGCGCAGCCGCCGGACGCGCACTTGGTCAGCCAGCTGTCGAAGTCGGCGTCGTAGCGGGTGCCGATGGTGGTCTTCAGGATGGTGCGGGCACCGTCCCAGTCACCGGTGCGGTACTTGGCGAGGACCGCGTCCAGGTCGGAGCGGTGCTGCTCCAGCATGTAGCGGACGGCCAGGTAGCCCCAGCGGTAGACCCGGTCCTGGTCGCCGTAGCCGGTGTCGAAGAGGTCGCTCAGCTTGTAGGTGTGGCGGGCGGCCGCCGCGATGGCGCCGTCGTTGTTCACCTTGCGGTACGAGTAGGAGACGTACTCCGCGAAGCCCTCGACCCACCAGACGGTCGGGGTCTTCATGCCGGCCTCGAAGTCGCCGTACATGTCGAACCGGCCGTCGAGGTAGTGGGTGTACTCGTGGTTGAGGTTCCAGATCTCGAAGGACGGACGGGCCCACTCGGCCTCGTAGCAGAGGAAGCGCGGCTGGTTGTCGGCCTTGGTCGGGTCGCCCTCCAGGTACATGCCGCCGTTGTTGGTGTCGATGCCGTAGATCGCGGCGGCGAGCACCTGGTAGTCGAGCGAGGAGTGGAAGGCCACGACCTCGATCGTCTTGTTGTTGTCGTCCTTGACCGGGCCGCTGTCCTTGGCCACCGAGTGGAAGTACTCGTCCTGGCCGTTGAGGCTGGTGCAGGCGGTGTTCAGCTGGGTGGCGTCCAGCGCCTGGGCGAGCAGCGTGATGCTCGGGCTGCAGGTGTGCTTCACGGTCAGCACGCCGGCCTTGAGCTGGGCGGACTTGTCACAGGTGCCGTAGAAGGAGCAGTTGCCCTGGTCGTAGTAGTCGACCGCCTCCGCGACCGCGGCCCACTGGTAGACGGTGCGGCCCTTCGGCTCCGACTTCTCGACCAGCGTCTTGGCCAGCGGACGGACCTTGGCCTGGAGGGCGGTGTCCTTCAGGAAGCGGGTCAGCTCCTTGGTCGCGTTGTAGACCAGCACGCCGAAGCTGTCGCCGAGCAGGGCGTTGTTGCGGGTCGCGAAGTCGGACAGCGCGTCCAGCACGCTCGGGTCCGCCTCGACGGCCGCGTCGAAGCCGGGCACCTGGTGGCCGCGGAACAGCACGGTGAACACCGGGTTGACCGCCCAGGCCATGCCGGCCGGGTTCCAGGTGTCGGCCTTGTAGTCGCCCAGCAGCCGCTTGACCACCGGCAGGAAGCGGACGTTCTCCTGCGCGCTGTCGATCAGGGTGACGGCCTCGCCCAGGATGGGCGCGTTGCCCGAGGCGACGTCGCGCGAGTGGGCGCTGTTGAAGAAGGCGTCCAGCCCGGACTGGATCGCGGTCTTGAGGCCGGCGCCGTACTCGCCGACGTCCTCCTTGTGGTACCACTGCACGAAGTAGCCGGCGCGCAGGTAGAGCACCAGCTGCTCGACCGAAGTGCTGTTGTCACCGGGGTAGTTGGCCGACGCGTCGCGCAGCGCGTAGGCCACCGTGTTCATCTGCTCCTCGCGGAACGCGCCGCGCGCGTCGCCGCCGGTGAGCTGGAACAGGCTGTTGATGCAGTTGATGTCCGCGCTCTTGATGTGCTGGACCAGGTCGCTGCCGGTCCGGCCGCTGAAGTCGCCGACGGTACAGGCCTGTTCGGCCGCCGCGCCGAGGCTGAGGGCCTTGGCGGTCGGCCGGACCTCGGCCGGCCGGGTGTCGACCGAGAGCGGGGCGCGCTGGTCGACCGAGGCCAACTGCTGCCCGCTGTCGGCTCGTTCGGCTGCGCCGGTGGCGGGCTGCGGGGCCGGCCCGGTGGGGACGGGCGCGGGCGAGCCGCCGGGGGTGGGGGTGGCGGGGGCGGCCTGGGACTGCGGGGCGAACAGGCCGACCGCCAGGAACAGGGACAGGACGAGCGTCAGCAATCGTGCCAGCTGCGGGAGTCGCAGCAGACGTGAAGGACTCACGTGGGGGCCTCCGGGCCGTCGTCGGCCGCGATTTGGGGCGCGGCCGGTGGGGGGTGTCGAGGACCGTTGGTGACGGCGCCGCGTGGGGAGCGGTTCCGTCGGGCACGGTGGGGGGTGTGACATGTACCATGGCACATCTCACATGGCCTTGGGAACCCGGGGCGTTGTGCGCAGTTTGCGGGGAATTCACGGAGGGATCGTGGTGACGGTCCGTCAACAGACCCGCCCCGGACGGGGCGCCGTAGCGCTCCGCCCGGGGCGGTCACCTGTCTGGGGTCAGCCGGGGTCGGCTCACATCTCGCTCGTGACACTCACCCCGCTGAAGCCCTGCTGGGCGTAGAGGCTGAAGAAGACGTAGCCACCGACCGGCGGGTTGGTGACGGTCAGCGTCTCCGCGTTGTCCGGACCCGCCGAGCGCGTGACGTACGCGTTGGTGTAGGCCCAGCTCGTCGGGTTGTAGTAGAGGTCGCCGTTGCCGGTGCCGCCCTTGCTGGTGACCTTGATCTGCTTGGTGCCGGCCGGCACCAGGAGGTAGAAGTGCGCGTAGTTGCCGGTGGTCGCCGCGACGTTGCCGCGCACGCAGTCGGCCGAAAGCAGCCGGACGTCGTTGCCCGCGCACTCCGGCAGCTGCGGCTGGCCCGGCGTGTCGGTGGCGCAGGCGCCGGCGCCGCACTTGGTCAGCCAGCTGTCGAAGTCGGCGTCGTAGCGGGTGCCGATGGTGGTCTTCAGGATGGCGCGGGCGCCGTTCCAGTCACCGGCGCGGTACTTGGCGAGGACCGCGTCGAGGTCCGAGCGGTGCTGCTCCAGCATGTAGCGCACGGCCAGGTAGCCCCAGCGGTAGACCCGGTCCTGGCTGCTGGTGGCGTAGACGGTGTCGAACAGCTCGCTCAGCCGGTAGGCGTGCTGCGAAGCGACCGCGATGGCACCGTCGTTGACGACCTTGCGGTACGAGTAGGAGACGTACTCCGCGAAGCCCTCGACCCACCAGTCGATCGGCTGGACCTGGCCGGCGTCGTAGTCGCCGTACACGTTGAACCGGCCGTCGAGGTAGTGGGTGTACTCGTGGTTGAGGTTCCAGATCTCGAAGGACGGGCGGGCCCACTCGGCCTCGTAGCAGAGGAAGCGCGGCTGGTTGCCGACCGCCGCCGGGTCGCCCTCCAGGTACATGCCGCCGTTGTTGGTGTTGATGTCGTAGATGACCGCGGCGAGCACCTGGTAGTCGAGCGAGGAGTGGAAGGCCACGACCTCGATCGTCTTGTTGTTGTCGTCCTTGACCGGGCCGTTGTCCTTGGCCACCGCGTGGAAGAACGCGTCCTGGCCGTTCAGGCTGGTGCAGGCGGTGTTCAGCTGGGCGGCGTCCAGCGCCTGGGCCAGGATGACGATGCTCGGGCTGCAGCTGTGCTTCACCGTCAGGTTGGCGGCCTTGAACTTCGCCGGGTCGTCACAGGTGCCGTAGTACGAGCAGTTGCCCTTGTCCCACCAGTTCACCGCGAGCGTCACCGAGCCGCGCTGGTACATCGTGGGGCCGGTCGGGGCGGACTGCTGGGCCAGGGCCCGCGCGTAGGGGCGCAGCCGGGGCAGCAGGTCCGGGTACTGCATGAAGCGGGTCAGCTCGTTGGTCGCCTCGTAGACCGTCCGCCCGTAGGTGCCGCCGTGCAGGCCCTGGTTGCGGGAGATGAAGGTGAACAGGGCGTCCAGCACGCTCGGGTCGGCCTTGACGGCGGGGAGGAAGTCGGCCTCCCAGTGGCCGGCGAACAGCGCGGTGAGCGCCGGGGTCACCGCGTAGACCATGCCGTTCGGGTTCCAGGTGGCGCTGTCGTAGTCGGACAGCAGGCGCTTGACGACGGGCAGGTAGCGGGCGCTGTCCTTGATGCTGTCGATCAGCGTGGCCGCGCGGGCCAGCGGGCTCGCGTTGTCCGCGGTGACGTCCCGCGAACGGGGGTTGGCGAAGAACGCGTCCAGCGCGGCGCGGGAGGCGTCCTTCAGGCCGCTGCCGTAGGGGCCCACCACGTCGGGGTTGTAGAACTGCGTGAAGTAGCCGGCCTGCAGGTAGAGCATCAGCTCCGCGATCGAGCCGCTGTCGTTGCCCTGGTAGCCGTTGGCGGCGTCGCGCACCGCGTTCGCCACGGTGACCATCTGCGACTCGCGGAAGGCGTTGGCGGCGTCGCCGCGGCCGATCTTGAACAGCGAGTTGACGCACTGGAGGTCGACGGACTTGATCTGCTGGACCAGCGCGCTGCCGGTCCGGCTGGTGAAGTCGCCGACGTTGCAGGGCCGGGCGGCGGCCGCGTCCAGGCCGAAGGCCTTGGCCTGCGGCTGCCCGGCCGTCGGCAGGCCGGTGAGCGGGGCCGTCGGCGACTGGGGCACCAGGTCCTCGGGGCTGAGGCGCTTGCGGCCGTCCGGCTTCGCCGGGGTGGTGTCGGCGCGGCTCTCGCCGATCGCGGGCGGCGGCGCCAGGTGGGCGGGCGCCGTGCCGGCGGGCGTACCGGCGGGGGTGCCGCCGGGGGTGGTTCCGCCGGGGGTGGGGCCGGCGGGGGCGGCCTGGCTGAGCGGGGCGAACAGGCCGACCGCCAGGAACAGGGACAGGACGAGCGTCAACAGTCGTGCCAACCGCGGGACTCGCAGTAAGCGTTGGCCATTCACGTGGGGGCCTCCGGGCCGTCATCGGCCGCGATTTGGGGCGCGGCCTACGGGGGAGCGAGGACCGTCCGCGACGGGACCCGTGGGGCGGGTCCGTCGTGGAAACAGTGGGGATGTGCCATGTAATATTGCACACATCACACATCATTGTGAAGGCCTTTACCCAAGCCCTACCCATCCGGAAAAGCGGAAGGGCATGGCGACGTCGTCGTCGCCATGCCCTTCGGGCCCGCGGATCGGTGGAACCGACTACCGCCGGATTCCGGCTACTTGCGGAGCAGCAGGATCACGCCCGCCGTCACCAGGCCGACCACGACGGCGGCCGCGCCGTACGCCAGGCGGTGCGCCCGCAGCACCGGCAGGAAGCGGTCCACGGCGTAGCGGCCGGGGCCGGTCAGGGCGAGCGCGGCGGCACCGGCGGTCAGCAGCAGCTCGTACTCGCTGCCCTTCGGGGCGAAGAAGCCGCCGCCCCAGGTGACGGCTATCGCGTTGACCATCGTGCCGACGATCGCGGCGCCCGCCAGCGGGGTCAGCAGGCCGACGGCGAGGGCGAGTCCGCCCAGCGTCTCGGTGAGGCCGGCCACCACGGCCATGGCATTGCCGGCCGGGTAGCCGCTCATGGTGAAGAACTGACCGGTGCCGTCGATCCCGCCGCCGCCGAACCAGCCGAACAGCTTCTGGCTGCCGTGCGCGGCCATGGTCAGGCCGAGGGCCAGGCGCAGGAGCAGGAGTCCGGCGTCATAGGCGTGCGGGGAGGTCGTCGCGGACCCGGCGGTGTCCCGGGTCGGGCTGACGGTGGTGGTGGCGGCGGTCGTGCTCGGGCTGCTGCTCGGCATGCGCGTCTCCATCGATCGGGGTTCGGTCGTCGTCCGGCGCGGCCGGACACGGTCAAGGGTTGTGGTGGTGCGGCAGGCAGGGATCGTCACCCGGCGCCATTGTTCAAATTTGAACCGCCGCTTCACCGACCGTACCCCGAAGTTCGAATTTGAACAACTGACGGGCCGTCGGCGACTCGCGGGCCCCGCCCCGGCCGGAGAGGGTGGAGACATGGCCCACCACAGGCAGCACCGACGGGAGACCCGGACCGGCACCCCGTACCCCGAGGCGCTGGACGCCTTCGGCGAGCGCGTCCGACTGATCACCCCCGAACAGTGGGACTCCCCCACCCCGTGCAGCGACTGGTCCGTCCGCGACCTCGTCAACCACCTCACCGGCGAACAGCTCTGGGTGCCCGAGCTGCTGATGGGCGCCACCGTCGGCGAGGTCGGCGAGCGCTTCGACGGCGACGTGCTCGGCGACGACCCGGTCACCGCCTGGACCGGCGCCGCCGAGGCCGCCCGGGAGGCCTGGGCCGTCCCGGGCGCCACCGAGCTGACCGTCCACCTCTCCTTCGGGGACACCTCGGGGCAGTACTACCTGGACCAGCTCACCACCGACCTGGTGATCCACTCCTGGGACCTCGCCGAGGGCATCGGACGGCACACCCGGCTCCCCGACGGGCTCGTCGGGTTCGCGCTCGGCGAGTTCGCCGGGTACGGGGACCTCTCCGGCAGCGGGCTCTTCGACCCGCCGCTGCCGGTGCCCGAGGACGCCGACCCGCAGACCCGGCTGCTCGCCCTCACCGGGCGGCGGGACGGGGGGTGAGCGGGACCCACGGAGGGTGAGCGGGCACTACGGGGGGTGAGCGGCGCGTGCCTCCGGGCGGGCGGCCCGGCGCCGGATACTGGAAGACAGCGGGGGAAGTCTTCCGTGCGAGAGGCGGGCGGGCCATGAGCCGCAGGCCTGACATCCTCGGCGAGTTCACCGCCGACCACCGGGCGGTCACCGAACTGCTCGACCGGATCGAGGCCGCACCGGCCGGCGACCCCGGACGCGGCGAGCTGGTGGCCCGGCTGACCGACCTCCTCTTCACCCACTGCGCCGCCGAGGAGGAACACCTCTTCCCGGTGGTCCAGCACGACGTGCCCGACGGCGGGGCCCTGGTCTTCCGCAGCATCCACGACCACCTGGCGATCGGGCAGTACCTCGCCGACCTCCAGGGGCTCGGACCGGCCGAACCGGCCTTCGACACCCTGCTGCGCGGCCTCGCCGAAACCCTGCGGCGGCACCTGCGGGGGGAAGAGGAGCAGCTGTTCCCGGCCGCCCGCAAGGCCCTGCCCGCGGCCGCCCGCACCGCGCTGGGCGACCGGCTGCGGGCGGAGCGGGCCGAACTGGACGCCCCGGACTGATCAGCGCTCCCGCCGGCCCGTCCCTCCGGGCCCGCTCATTCCTTCAGGCCGGATCATTCCTCCGGGCCGGATCAATGCTTCGGGCTGATCACCGCGAACCGGGCGCCCTCGCGGTCCCGCAGCCGGGCCACCCGCCCGTACGGGGAGTCGAAGGCCGGCCCGAGCGCCCCGCCGCCCAGCTCCGCGGCCCGGGCCACCGCCCGGTCCGTGTCCGGGACGGCGAAGGACACCTCCCAGTGCGGCGGCATCCCGGCCGGGCCGCCGGCCTGCTCCTTGGCCAGCGCCGCGACACTGTGCCCCTCGGCGCGCAGCACCACCCGGTCGTGCTCCCAGCGGACGTCGAAGCGCTCCGGGTCGCGGCCGTCCCAGCGGAACACCTCGCCGTAGAACAACGCCGCCGCGAACGGGTCCGGGGTGCGCAGCTCGATCCAGACCGGCGCCCCGGGCAGGTCCAGCTTCCGGGCCCGGCCCAGCGGGCCCTCCCAGATGCCGAACACCGCGCCCGCCGGGTCCGCCGCGAAGGCCACCCGTCCGGCGTCGAAGGCCAGCGGGCCGACCGCCAGGGTCGCGCCGCGCTCCCGCACCGCGTCGGCGGCGGCGTCGGCGCTCTCCGTCCCGAAGTAGCTGGTCCACGCGAGCGGAACCGCCCCGACACCGGCGACGCCCAGCCCGGCCACCGCCTCCCCGCCGGTCACCGCGTGCACGTACGGGCCGAAGCGGTCCGGCCCGGGCTCGAACTCCCAGCCGAGCAGCGGGCCGTAGAACGTCTTCGCGTCCTCCAGATCCGGGGCCATCAGGCTCACCCAGCACGGCACGGCCGCCACACAGCGCACCCGGGCGACCGTCTCACCGCTGCCCATCGCGAACCTCCTCCGCCCACCCGGCCGCCGGGCCCCTCCCGACTCCCACGGCCCACCGGCCGCCCGGGACGCCCACAGCCTAGGGCGCCACCCTCACCGCCCCGGGGAAGCCATGCCCGGGATCAGCGCACCCAGTTCTTGAGGGGCTCGGTGTCCAGGGAGATGCCCACCGGGTCGGGGAGGCGGACGGCCTTGCCGAACGGCAGGGTGTGGACAGTCTCGTAGCGGACGCCGTCGGGCTGACTGTGGACGATGATCTCCGCGGAGTCCCGGTCGATCAGCAGGTAGACGGGGATGCCGGCCTCGGCGTAGGCGCGGGGCTTCTCGACCCGGGCGCGCCGATCGGCGTCGACGTCCGCATCGGTCACTTCGACCACCATCAGCACGCGATCCGCATCGACCCACTCCCCCTGCCCGACGAAGGCCTCGGCGGGGGCCAGAGTGCCATCGGGATGGACCCGTCCGCCGTCGGTTCCCCGCATCCTCAGGCCATGGCTGTGCAGCCACAGCTCCGGCCGCGCCTGGAAGCAGCTCCGCACCAGCCACTCGATCACGCAGCCGTGGTTGCCGCCCGACCTCGGTTTCACTCCCAGTCGCCCGCCGAGGAACTCCAACTGGAGGCCCTCGAGCGCCCGGAAAGCCAGGCGCGCGAGTTCCTCGAACTCTTCGGGCCGCATCTGCGATCGGCGCGGTGCGTCAGGAGCCGTGCACATACCGCGACCGTAGGGCCGGGGTGTGACATCCCTATCCGCGAGCAGGGGGGTTATGTGACGCAGGTCACATGGTGAGGGGAAATTCCGGGGACGGATTCCCCGTTTCCGAGTACGTTGGAAGAAGCGGGGAGATTTTCCCCGGTATCCTGATGAGGAGCAGTCGTCGTGACCACCACCGCCGAGTCGGTCCGTCCCGCGGGGAGCGCACGTACGCCGAAGTTGCGTGCGGACGCGAGCCGGAACCGGGAGCGGATCGTGCTGGCGGCCCGGGAGGCGTTCGTCGAGTACGGTGCGGACGCGCCCCTGGACGAGATCGCGAAGCGGGCGGGGGTCGGCAATGCCACGCTGTACCGGAACTTCCCGGACCGGGTGGCGCTGATCCGCGAGGTGGCGGTGCTCGTCAAGAACCGCATCCTGGCCCTCGCCGAGACGGCGACGGCGGAGGCGGACGCCCCTGACGGCAGTGGGCCGTTCGACGCCCTCCAGCGGTTCGCGCACGCGTCCGTCGGGGAGAAGGTCGGCGGTCTGTGCACCCTGTTCAGCAACCATGTCGACCTGTACGACCCGGAGTTGACCGAGATCCGGGAGCGCCTGCAGGCCGCCGTGGGCGGGCTGATGGAGCGCGCCCGGGCCGCGGGCGAGCTGCGGTCGGACGTCGACCACGGTGACCTGTTCATCGCGATGAGCCAGCTGACCCGGCCACTGCCGAACACCGCCTGCCGACTGCTCGACGACTTCGTCCACCGGCACCTGCAGATCTTCCTGGACGGCCTGCGCGCACCGGCTCCTTCGGTGCTGCCCGGCCGGGCCGCGACCTTCGAGGACTTCCAGCCCCAGAACTGACCGACCCACCAGTACCGACCCCCTGCCTGTAGGGGCCCGACCAGTACCAGCCGTCCGGGCGCGCGCCGCCGTGCCCCGGCGCGCCCTGCCACCGCACCCTCCCGGTGCGGCGACCCGCCGTGCCCGCCGCACGGCACCCGACCGTTCACGCACACCACACGCACCGTGAAGTGAGTACCCCCATGTCTCGAACCGACGCCGCCCGACCGGCGACGCTGCCCGATCCCCGGCGCTGGAAGGCGCTGATATTCATCGGCCTCGCCCAGCTGATGGTCGTCCTCGACGCGACCATCGTGAACATCGCCCTGCCGTCCGCACAGCGGGACCTGGGCATCTCCGACGGCAACCGCCAGTGGGTGATCACCGCCTACGCGCTGGCCTTCGGCGGGCTGCTGCTGTTCGGCGGCCGGATCGCGGACCTCTGGGGCCGCAAGCGGACCTTCATCGTCGGCCTGACCGGCTTCGCCCTGGCCTCCGCGCTCGGCGGCGCCGCGGCCAACACCGCGATGCTGCTGGGCGCCCGCGCACTCCAGGGCGTGTTCGGCGCACTGCTCGCGCCGGCCGCGCTGTCGCTGCTCGCGGTGACCTTCACCGAGGCCAAGGAGCGCGCCAAGGCCTTCGGCATCTACGGTGCGATCGCCGGTGGCGGTGGCGCCATCGGTCTGATCCTCGGCGGCCTGCTCACCGAGTACATGAACTGGCGCTGGACCTTCTTCGTCAACATCCCGTTCGCCATCGTGGCCGCCGTCGGCGCCGTGATGGTGATCCGCGAGCCCGCCGAGGGCCGCAACCGCAACCGGCTGGACGTCCCCGGCGTCCTGCTGGTGACCACCGGCCTGGTCTCGCTGGTCTACGGCTTCACCCGCGCCGAGTCGGACGGCTGGTCGTCCGGCACCACCATCGGCCTGTTCGTCGCGGCCGCCGTGCTGCTGGCCGCCTTCGTGCTGGTGGAGCTCCGGGTCAAGGCCCCGCTGCTGCCGCTGCGCGTGGTGCTCGACCGCAACCGCGGCGGGGTGTACCTGTCGCTGGGCATGGCCGTGATCGGCATGTTCGGTCTGTTCCTCTTCCTGACCTACTACCTGCAGATCGTGCTCGGCTACAGCCCGGTGCTGACCGGTGTGGCCTTCCTGCCGATGGTGGCGGGCATGATCACCGGCTCGACCCAGATCGGCGCCCGGCTGATGACCCGGGTCCCGGCCCGCTACCTGATGGCGCCCGGCTTCCTGGTCGCCTCGGCCGGCATGTTCCTGCTGACCCACATCAGCCTGGACACCTCCTACCCGGCGCTGATCCTGCCGGGCCTGGTCCTGATGGGCCTCGGCATGGGCACCGCGTTCATGCCGGCGATGAGCCTCGCCACGCACGGCGTCCAGCCGCGCGACGCGGGTGTGGCCTCGGCGATGGTCAACACCTCGCAGCAGGTCGGCGGCGCCATCGGCACCGCGCTGCTGAACACCATCGCGGCCAGCGCGACCACCGGCTGGCTCGCCTCGCACGCCACCGCCGCGGCCGCCGCCTCGCCGGAGGCCGCCAAGGTGCTGCAGTTCCAGGGCATGGTGCACGGCTTCTCGACCGCGATCTGGGTGTCCTTCGGGATCCTGGTGGCGGCCGGCGTGGTCGCCTTCACCTTCATCAACGCCGGCCGGCCGGGTGCCTCGACGGGCTCGGACGCGGGCTCGGCGGCCGAGAACGACGTGCCGGTGCTGGTGCACTGACGCGCAGGGGTTGCTCGGGTGCGTACGCGGCCCGTCCGGTGTCCTCCAGGACCTGGGCCTGGCACAGGT
>NZ_JBHVEU010000287.1:0-11450 GCF_042802075.1 Kitasatospora sp. NPDC057518 | reverse complement strand
GGCGTTCAGACCGTTGGCAGTCTGAAAATCACCCGTCACGCCCCTCTCCGCGGCCACCCCCTGCGCCACCCCCTCCCGCAGCGCGTCCCTCTCGCCAGAGGGGAGGGGCGGGTGGGTGGGGGTGGGGGTGGGGGCCCTGGTGCGGGAGTGGGTGGGCGCGCCCGCTGGGGGTGGGGGTGCGGGGGTGTCAGGCGGCGTGGGCGGCTTGGAGCCAGTTGGTGAACTCGCAGGCGAAGTGCCACTGGTGGCCGGTGGGGAGGAGGTCGGGGGCGGCTTCGGGGAACTGGACGGTGAGGCGGATGCGGAGGCCGTCGGGGGTGTCGGCGAACTCGTGCATGACGTGGAGGACTTCGGTGCCGTCGGCGAGGGTGCCGGTGCCGCCGATGCGGACGGGGAAGGTGGTGTTACCGGGGGTGTCGTGGAAGTGGAGGAAGAAGCGGGTCGGGGTGGTGCCGAGGGTTTCGATGATCTCGACCCGGTCGCCGGTGGAGTCGGCGAGGTAGTGCTCGGGGTTGGCGGCGAGGAGGGCGGTGCGGTCGCCGGAGTGGAGGCGGGTCTGCCACCAGGTGAGGAAGGTCCGGGTGTCGATGCCGGTGGCGGTGAGTTCGGTGACGGCGGTGCTCCAGTGGCCGGCGGAGGCCTGGGCCCAGGTGGTCAGGGCGGTGTCGGCGGCGGTGGTGTCGGGGGTGAGGAGTTCGCGGGTGCGGGTGTCGCCGAGGCGCTGCTTGAGGAGGTGCAGGGCGGCGCGGGCGCGGTCGAGTTCCCAGGCGAGGACGGCCTCGCGGGGGTGGGGGGTGCCGTCGATCTCGGTGCGGATGGTGAGGCTGGTCGGCATGGTGGCGCTCCTCCGAGAGAGGCGGAGAGTTTTTCTCCGTTTCTGGTGACGCTAGCATAGGGGGAGAGATTTTCTCCGGTTAGGGAGTGGTGGATGAGGGCCGACGCGGAACGCAGCCGGCGCAGGATCCTGGACGCCGCCTGCGAGGTGTTCCTGGAGCGGGGCCCGGACGCCCCGTTGGACGCGGTGGTGCGGCGGGCCGGGGTCGGCCCGGGCACGCTCTACCGGCGCTTCCCGGACCGGGAGGCGCTGGTCCGCGCGCTGGTCACCGACCTGCTGGCCCGGCTCGGCGAGGCCGCGCAGGAGGCGCGGCGCGTCGAGGCGGACCCTTGGCAGGCGCTGCGCCGCTTCGTGCACGCCGCCGCCGATCTGCGGATGGGGGCGGCGATCGTGGTGCTGCTGGAGCGCCTGGTGGTGGACGAGGAGCTGGTGGCGGTCCGGCGGGGCACCGTGGAGGCCGTCGAGGATCTGCTGCGCGCCGCGCGGGAGGCCGGGCGGCTGCGCCCCGACGTCGGGATGGGGGACCTGGTGCTGCTCTGCGTCCGGGTGTCCCGTCCGCTGCCGGGCGCCCTGGCGGCGCTGGACGCGGACGGCTCGCTGGTCCACCGGCACCTGGACCTCGCGCTGGCCGGACTGGCCGCCACGACGGACGGCCCGCCGGGGCGGGCGCTCGGTTTCGACGAGGTGATCGCCGCGGCGGGGCGCCCGGGGGAGACGATGGCGGAGTGAACAGGACGGACGAGGACGGGTTGGTGCGGGCGTGGCGGGCGGCCGAGCGGGAGCCGGGGGCGGTGCTGCTGGACGGCTTCCACGCGCTGAAGCACGCGCTGCGGTTCGGCGGCGAGGTGCGGCGGGTGCTGACCGCGGACCGGGGCGCGCTGCTGGCGCTGGCGGGTGAGTTGGCGCCGGACGTCGTTCCGGCGCTGGAGGGGCTCGCGGTGGAGCTGCCGGAGGCGGCGCTGCGGGGGCTGGTGCCGCGGCTGCACCCGACCGGGGTGGTCGCGCTGGCGGTGCGGCCCGGGGTCGAGGCGAACCGGGCGGTGCTGGGCCGGCTGCCGCGCCGGGCGCCGGTGGTGCTGTTGGAGAACCCGCGCAACCTGGGGAACGTCGGGGCGGTGATCCGGCTCGCGGCGGGCTTCGGCGCCACCGGGGTGGTGACCACCGGGGACCTGGATCCGTGGCACCCGAACGTGCTGCGGGGGAGCGCCGGGCTGCACTTCGCGACCGCGGTGGAGCGGCTGGCCCTGCCGGAGCTGCCGGACGGGCCGCTGTACGTGCTGGACCCGGAGGGCGCGGACATCCGGGACGTGCCGTTCCCGGACGACGCGCTGCTCGCCTTCGGGACGGAGCGGCACGGTGTGTCGGCGGAACTCAAGGACCGCGCCGACCGGTTGGTGGCGGTGCCGATGCGGCCCGGGGTGTCCAGCTTCAACCTGGCGACCAGCGTCGGGATGGGCCTGTTCCACTGGATGTCGGGGAAGCGCTGAGGCGCGGCGCCCGGGTGGGCACCGCGCCTCGGAGGGGGCGTCAGGAGAAGAGCCGGCGCCAGGTGTCGGGGCCCGGGTAGCCGTCGGCCTCGCTGCCGCGCCAGCCCTGGGCCTGCTGGAAGGCCTGGACGGCCCGGCGGTCGCTCTCCGTCCAGCGCGGTCCCGGGCCGACGCTGTACGAGCCGCCGAAGCCCTTGCGGACCAGCTGCTCGCCGAGCTGCCGGATGTGGTCGTTGCTCTGGCCGGGCCCGAAGTACTGCGCGCCGGGGAAGGAGGAGCCCCCGGTGACGGGCGGCGGCGGAGGCGGCAGCGGGGTGCCTCCCCCGCCGCCGATGTTGCGGCCCTTGCCGTTGACCAGGTAGTCCCAGGTGTCCTTGCCGGGGGTGCCGTCGGCCTCGGCGCCGCGCCAGCCCTGGGCCTGCTGGAAGGCCTGGGTGGCCTTGCGGTCGGCCTCGCCCCAGCGCGGGCCGGGGCCCTCGGAGTAGAACCCGGCGCCGCCGCGCTGCACCAGCAGTTGGCCGAGCCTGGTGACGGACGCGTTGTTGGCGCCGGGGCCGAACTTGTCGGCCCCGGGGAAGGCGGTGGAGGAGGTGCCGCCGCCGTCGTTGCTGCCGGAGGACAGGCCGGTGTAGCGGTACGGGACGTAGGAGCCGGAGTTGTTCCAGTACGCGTACGGGGTGGAGCGCTTCTTGGCGGAGGGGCCGGTCTGCTCGTAGGCGACGTACTTGGTGCGGGAGGAGTCGGCCCAGCCGCCGAAGATCGTGACGTGCGAGCCGGCCTGGGGGTTGGCCGGGTTGTTGTAGATGAGGACGTCGCCGGGCTGGAGGTCGTTCTTGCCGATCCGTTCGGCGAAGTTGGGCAGTGTCCAGGTGGTCTGACTGCTGCCCAGGCCCCAGGCCATCGAGACGAAGCCGGAGCAGTCCTGGCGGTAGCCGTCCGACCAGTAGCGGCTCATGCTGTACGGCACGCCCTGGTCGACCCAGGTCTGGGCGCGCTGGATGATCTGGGCCCGGGTGAGCGGCGCCGCGGCGGCGCGCGGCGCGGCGAAGGTACGGGCGCCGGGGGCCTGGCCGTAGAGGCCGCTGACCTCGCCCTGGGGGGTCTGGGACTGGCTGCTGCTGTTGCCGCCCGGGGCGGGGCCGGGTGCGGGGGCCGCGGTGGCGGTGCCGGCGGCGGCCGCTCCGCCGCCCAGTGCGGTGCCCACGGCGGCCATCAGGACGGCGGCCCGGCGGCGGACGCTGCGGGCGGAGGCGTGTCCGCCCTCGTGGACGGGCGCGGCGTGCAGCCGTGCTCGTCGGCGGGCGTTGCAGCCCCCGCATATGCAGTCCTCCGCCGGTTCGACGTCGTCGAACTCGATGAGCGGGGACAGGGGGTCGGTCAGGGTCATGCTCCGCCTCTTTCCCGGACTATTCCGCGTGTTATCCGGACCAAAGTCCCAAAGCGGGCGCGATGAGTCACGGTGGGTTAGGCCGAACGGGTGAGACCCGTTCGGCTCCCGGGCGTGGCGTGGGTCGGGCGGAGGGTCTAGGCGAAGTGAGGCGGGGTCAGCGCGGGATGGCGGGCGAGTACTCCGGGTCGGTCCAGGTCAGCGGGGTGGCGTCGGCCAGTTCGAGCACGCCGGTGACGGTCAGTTCGACCATCCGCTCGGCGCCCGGGACGCCCTGCCGGGCCTCCTCGGACCAGTCGGTGCGGGCCTCGCCGGTGACGAGCAGCGCTCCGCCGGTCTCCCAGTCGGGCAGCAGCAGGCCGGCCCGCGGGTCCAGCTCCAGGTTCCCGAGCGTCAGGAACATGCTGTTGCCCGGGTACTCGGGCCAGCGCAGCCGGTCCGGCGCCACCGGCTCCAGGAAGCCGGGGAAGCCGCCGCGGTGGGAGGCGTCCACGCTGCCGTCCGGGCCGGTGCTGGCGATGAAGAAGGTGTCCGCGGTGGCCGCCGCCAGCCGCTGGGCGGTGGTCAGCACCGGTCCGGCGGCGACCGTACGGGGCGGGCCGGCGGCCGGGCGGTCCGTCGGGGTGCGGCGCTGGATGTACTTCGGGCAGTTGGCGACCACCTCGTCGGCGTGCACCCGCAGCCCGCCCCGGCCGTCCGGGAGGGAGCGGCCGTTGAGCCGCATCCGGCGCCGGCCGGCCGGGTCCAGCGCGATCGTGCCGACCCGGGCGGGGCCGGCCAGTGCCTCGGCGAGGGGGTCGGCCCCGGCGGGGAGGGCGGCGACGGCCATGGTCCGTTCGTCCGGGGCGGTGAGGAAGCCCGCCGGGCCGGCCAGCTGGGTGGCCCAGATCCGGCCGTCCCGGTCGGCGGCGCCGAGGACCAGCATCCGGCGCTCGGCCAGGAAGCGGGCGGCGACCGCCGGGACGGTGCGGCGGATCGACCGGCCGGCGTGGTCGGCCCGCTCGGTCCGGCCGGCCCGGGCCTGGGCGGCCCGCTCGCCGGGGTGGTACGGCGTGCTGGTGGTGGTCATGGCCGGGCCCGGTTCCTAGAAGAACCCGCAGGTCGGGGCGGTGGCGGTGGGGGCGGCGGCCGCGGTCCCGGCCACGCCGGTGCGGGTGTAGACCTCCAGCCGGATGCCGTCCGGGTCGGTGAAGAAGATGCCGCCGGAGGCCGAGCCCTCGCTGTGCGGGACGACGCCGTCGTAGGCGAACTCGGCGCCGAGTTCGCGCAGCAGCCGCTCGGTGGCGCGGACCTCGTCGAGGCCCTCGACCTCGAAGGAGAGGTGGTGCAGGCCGGGGTTGCCGGGGGCGAAGCGGCCCGCGCTCTGCTGCCAGAGCGTCACCACCAGGCGGCCGTCGCGGCCGAGGAAGGCGTGGCGGCGCTCGGGGTCGGTGCCCTCGGCGGTGACGTCGAGGCCGAACACGGCGCGGTAGAAGGCGATCGAGCGGGCCAGGTCGGTGACGTTCAGGCCCACGTGGCCGGTCTGCAGGGTGCGGAGCTGGGCGGTGCTGGACATGCCTGGTCACTCCCGGAGGCTTCGGCTGCCGGTGAGGCAGCTGCCTAACCGGTATTCACGAGAGTAGGAGTTAGGTGATGCGGCGTCAACCAATGGAGGGAGCCGGAAGGGTCAGGTCTTCGGGCGGGCATGCGAAAGACCCGCCGGACCGTGAGGTCCGGCGGGTCTCGAAGGAGCGGAAGGGCTACGCCCACTCCCAGCGGATGCCGATGTGGCCCGGCTGCTGGTCCGGGGCCAGGACGTGGGCGCTCGCCGAGGCGCCGATCCACAGCTGCTCGCGGCGGTGGTCGACGTCGGCCCCCGGCTCGCGGTCGTAGCGCTCGCAGTGCGCCGGGACGGCCGCCGGGTCGAAGTGCACCTGGAGCACGTACTCGCGCACCGGGGTGGCGAAGCGGCGGCTGTACTCCGTGGTCGGGCCGCCGGGCGGGATCTCCACCTCGTACTCGAAGACCGTGCTGTCGCCGAGGCCGAGCGGGCGGTCCAGCATCAGCTCGCCGACGATCAGCCCGGCCTCCGGGCGGCGGCGCACCCGGCCCAGCCGGCCGTGCCGCACCGCGGTGATCTCCGGGCAGCCGGCCGCCTCCTCGTCGGCCATGTGCACCACCAGGCAGCGGCCGACGCCGCCGACCGTGGCGCGCACCACCTGGCGCATCCGCAGCAGGTTGCCGCGCCGCTCGGCGTCCACGTAGTAGGAGTCGTGGATGCTCAGGCGCTCCAGCTCGCCGGCCGGCGGGGCGTTCAGCTCGGCGAAGATGTTGGCGATCTCCTGCTCGCCCGGCCAGACGTCCTCCAGCCCGAGGTGGCAGGTGTTGGCCGCGGCGGCCCAGCGGCCGCGCGGGCGCGGCGGGCCGAGCAGCGAGGAGAGCGCGCTGTGCGGCAGCCCGAGCAGCTCCTCCAGCAGGTGGACGGCGCGCAGCGAGCTGGCCCGCTCGGGCTGGCTGCGGCCGCGCCGCCAGTAGCTCAGGGTCGTGACGCTGACCCTGACGCCGCGCCCGGCGAGGGCGGCGCGGATGCGGTCCAGGCTGAGGCCGCTGGCCTCGATCGCCAGGTGGAGGGTGTCCGCGAAGCCGCCGACCGGGGCGAGCCGGCCGGGGGGCGGTCCGGGGGTGGCGGGAGTCGGGCCGGGCGGCCCGGGCGGGCCCGGGCGCTCCGTGTGCGATCCGACCAGCCGCAGCCGCGCGGCGTCCTGAGGTTGCTGTGCGGCCATACGGTGACCCTCCCCACCAGGTGAGTTCGGCGGGACCGGGTCGGCGCCGGGGCGCGCCGCCAGCGGCTTCACCGAGCTTTGGGGAACCCTATGCACGGTCGAGAGGCTACGTCATCAGTCGTGCGTATGACAGTGGTCACGGCAGGTGGACCGAAGGGTTATCGATCTTGAAACAGTCCGGAAACACGGGCCGCTGACCGGGGCCCGACCGGGCCGGCGGACGGCTCCGGCAGGGCCCGGGACGGACACCGCCGGGGCGGGCCCTGACGGCTCCGCCCCGGCGGGGATCGGGTGGTGCGGTGGTGCGGCCGGTGGTCAGCCGACGTTCAGCGCGACGTCGTCGATCACGAAGCTGGTCTGCAGCGAGGAGTCCTCGGTGCCGGTGAACTTGACGGTCACGGTCTGGCCCGCGAAGGAGGTCAGGTCCAGGGTGCGCTGGACGTAGCCGGCGGCGGCGTCCACGTTGGAGTAGGTCGCCAGCGTGGTGCTGTTGGCCTGGACGGTCAGCTTGTCGTACGCGGTGGTGCCGGTCTCCGCGGTGTCGACGTGCAGCCAGAAGGTCAGCTTGGCGGAGGCGCAGCCGGCCGGGATCGAGACGGTCTGCGACAGGGTGTCGGTGTGGGCCGAGCCGTAGCCGTCCAGCCAGGCCTTCCAGCTGCCCGAGTGGGCGGCCTCGGAGGAGCTGTTGCTGACCACGCCGCTGGAGGCGGTCCACGGGGAGGCGGTGCCGCTCTCGAAGCCGCCGTTGGCGACCAGCTGGGCGGCGGTGCAGCCGCCGGACGGCGGGGTGGTGCCGCCGCCGAGCAGGGCGGTGGTCAGCGCGTCGGCGACCGGGGAGCCCCAGCCGGTGACCTGGTCGTAGCCGGCCTTGGCGGAGAAGTCCTGGTTGGCGCCGGTGGTCACGTCGTGGAAGGTGCTGCCGTAGCCGCTGCCGTTGGCCACCGAGTACAGCCGCGGGCTGGCCTCGCCGAGGACGGCCTGGCCGGCGGCCTTGGCCTTCTGGTTGAACTGGGCCGCGTAGCCGGACCAGAGCGGCGCGGCCGCGCTGGTGCCGCCGTAGACCTGCCAGGCGCCGGCGGTGTAGATCGCGAAGCCGCTCTGCGGGTCGGCGTTGGAGGAGACGTCCGGGACGGTGCGCATGGTGCCGCTGACGCCGGTGCCGGTCTGCCAGCTCGGCTTGGCGAACACGGTGGAGACGCCGCCGCCGGCGGTGCTCCAGGCGCTCTCCGAGGAGTAGGCGTTGCCGCTGGAGACCTTGAGGTTGGTGCCGCCGACGCCGGTCTGGTGCGGGCTGGACGCCGGGAAGTCGACCGCCTTCACGCCGGAGCCGCTGGTGGAGCGGGTGCAGTCGCGGGAGCCGTCGTCGCCGGAGGCGGAGAAGATCGAGATGCCCTGGGCGGCGGCCTGCTTGAAGGCGTTGTCGACCGCGGTCATCGAGGCGGCGGTGGTGTCCGGCTCGCAGGAGCCCCAGGAGATCGAGACCACCGAGACCCTGTTGTCGGTCACGATCTTGTTGGCCATGTCGATCTCGCCCTGGTCGCTGTTGGGCGCCTCGTAGACCAGCTGGGTGGCCTTGGGCGCCGCGCCGCGGACGATCTCGCTGTCCAGCTCGACCTCGCCCTGGCCCTGGCCGGGGGCGGAGTCGTAGTTGGCGCCGTCCACCGAGACGGTGGAGACGGCCGGGCCGGACAGGCCGTACTGGGAGTCGTAGGTGGTCAGGTTCGAGGACTGGTAGCCGTCGAACTCCCACAGCGCGACCGTGGTGCCGGTGCCGTCCGCGCCGGTCTTGTTGAGGTTGTACGCACCGGTGTACTGGGCCGGGGCCATGCCGCTCGGGCTCGCGGTCGCCGTGTTCGGGGTGACCGAGTTCGGGGCGACCGCGTTCGGGGTGGCCAGGCGGTTCTTGCGCACCGCGTGGTTGTCCAGGCCGCTGACGCCCTGGACCACGGAGGCCAGGTCGGACGGGATCGAGGCGGCCGCGTCGTTGGCGAAGAAGGCGCGCTGGAGCTGCGGGTCGAGGTACGCGCTCTCGTGCGTCCCGAAGGCCTGGGAGACCTGGGCGGCGGTGCCGCGGGCGTTGACCACCTGGCGGTTGGCGCTCACGTCGGAGACGGTCAGGCCCTGCTGGGCCAGGTACGTCCGGACCTGGTCGACGGCGGCCTGGGTCGGGCCGAACCGCGCGGTGAACTGCTCCGGCGTCAGGTAGTGGCCGTACTCCGGGGCGCCCGGGGTGGTGACGGCGGTCAGGAAGCGGTCCAGGGCGTCGGTGTCGCGCAGCTTCAGGCTGACGGACACCGAGATCTGCTGCGCGGCCGGGACGTCACCCTTCTTCTCCGAGTGGGCCACCGCCGGGTTCACGGTGTTCGGCAGGGCGACGCGCGGGGAGGCGTTGGGAGTGGCGGCCTGCGCGGTGGAGACACCGAGCGAGACGGCGGTCAGCGGCAGCACGGCTATCGCCGCGGCGAGGGCAAGGGAGCGGGGACGCAACGGATCCTCCTCCAGCCGGCTGTGGGGGGCCGGCAAGGGACCAGGCGTTCAGGGGGGTCGAGAACGCTGGCTCGAACATGACAGAACCCGTGTGCGAATTGGCTCATGGCCGGGCAATTCGTTGCTAAAAAACAGTCAACTGTGGAGGGCCCCCAACTCGGCGGTTCCATACAGTGAATGACCGTGGTTCCGGGGCCGGTCCAGACCAGTCCGGGCGGAAGGGGCGGACGTAGAATCGGACCGATCCGAGGGAGAGCGATGACTGACGTGCAGCCGGACCCGAGGGACCCGCGACCGCTGATCGGTGAGCCGCTCGCACTGGACCTGCTCAACACGCGCTGGGCCGGAACGCCCGTCAACGACCTGCTCGCCGAACCGGACGGCTACGCGATCTGGCTCTCCTCGGCCGGCCTCGCGGACCGCTGCCGGGCCGCCGGGTCGGGGCTCGCGGCCCTGCGGGAGACCCGTGAGGTGATCGCCGAGGCCGTCCAGGAGCTGGGCGGGCAGGGGCAGTTGGGGCCGGAGGCGGTGGCCCGGCTGAACGGTGTGCTGGGCCACGGGCGGCTGCGCCGGGAGCTCGGCCCGCAGGGGCCGACCGCGCACGTCGAGGTGGACCGGCCCGAGTGGCTGGCCTCCTGGCTGGCGGCGGACGACTTCCTGGACCTGCTGGACCGGGGCGCCCAGCGGATCAAGCAGTGCGCGCACGAGGCGTGCGTCCTGTACTTCTTCGACACCTCGCAGAACGGCCGCCGGCGGTGGTGCCGGATGGCGGTGTGCGGGAACCGGGCGAAGGCGGCGCGGCACTATGTGAAGGCCCGGGGCTGAGCGGCCGGCGAACGACGGGCCGGGCGGGCGCGCGGTGGTCGCGGGCCCGCCCGGGGGTGGTCAGGCCGGGGCGCCGAGCCAGTCGGTGAGGGCGGCGCGCAGCTCGCCCTGGCCGGGGTCGACGGCGGCCCAGGCGACGTAGCCGTCCGGGCGGATCAGCAGGACGGTGTCGCGCAGCTTGCCGTGCGGGTCGGCGGGGGCGGCGGAGACCATGCGGTCGGCCCAGGGCTCGGCGGCGGCCAGCTCGTCATTGCTGACCAGGACGAACGTCCCGGCGCGCAGCGCCTCGTAGAGCCGCTCGGGCGCGGCCGGGGCGCCCTCGGCGGGCTTGCTCAGGGCGGTCAGCCGCAGGTCCGGGACGCGCTTGCCGACCTGCGGGTGGGCGTCCTTGGGCGCGGGGTAGGAGATGCCGATGCCGGAGACCAGCCGGGCGCCGCGCTCGGTGACCGGGTCGAGGTGGCCGCCCAGCGCGGTGAGCGCGCCGCGCAGGGCGCGGGTGGGGGCGGACTCGGCGAGGGCCAGCCGGATCAGCGCGCCGGAGGTGCGCAGCACCGTCTTGCCGACCGGGTGCCGCTCGGTCTGGTAGGTGTCCAGGAGGGCGTCGGTGGCGTGGCCCCGGAGTGCCGCGGCGAGCTTCCAGGAGAGGTTGGCGGCGTCCTGGAGGCCGGTGTTCATGCCCTGGCCGCCGGCCGGGGAGTGGCAGTGCGCGGCGTCGCCGGCCAGGAAGACCCGGCCGGAGCGGTAGTTGGGGGCCTGCCGCTCGTCGCTGTGGAAGGTGGAGCTCCAGCGCACCTCGTGCAGGCCGTAGTCCTCGCCGAGGATGGCCCGGACGAGGGCGGTGAGCTGCTCGGCGGAGGGGGTGGTGCCGTCCGGGTACCGCTCCTCGCGGTCCCAGGCGATGATCCGGAACCAGCCGTCGCCGAACGGGGCGATGAAGGCGAAGCCGGCCTGGTTGGCGCCGACGGTGATCGCCTGGGCGGGCTCGCGGTCCAGCCGGACGTCGGCCAGCACCACCGAGTCGACCACCGACTCCCCGGGGAAGGGGATGCCCAGCAGGTCGCGGACGGTGGAGTGGACGCCGTCGGTGGCGACCGCGTACGCGGCGCGGTGGCTCTGCCCGTCCCTGGTCTCCAGGGTCACGCCCTCGGCGTCCTGGCGCAGCCCGGTGACCTCGGCGCCGCGCAGGACGGTCGCGCCGGCCTTCTCGGCGCGGTCCAGCAGCAGCCGTTCGACGTTGTACTGCGGGGTGATCAGCACGAACGGGAAGCGGGTGGGCAGCGCGGCGAGGTCGATGCCGAAGCGGTCGAACATCCTCAGCTCGGCGAGCGGGCGGCCGGTGGCGATCAGCTCCTCGGCCAGGCCCCGGGCGTCCAGCAGCTCCAGGCTGCGGGCGTGCACGGCGAAGGCCCGGGTGAGGTTGGACTCGGCGGCCCGCTTCTCCAGTACCGTGACGCCGACTCCGGCGGCGGCGAGGTCGCCGGCCAGCAGCAGTCCGGTCGGTCCGGCGCCGACGATCAGGACGTCGGTTTCGGTCGTCGGCTTCACGGCCATGTATCAGCTCCCGTTGTTCGGAGGGCGGTCGTACGCCGTTCCCGGCGTTCTCCCAGCCTCCATCATCGCGGGCGCCGTCGGAGCTGTGAACCGCCGGGCCCCGGCGGTGGGTGACC
>NZ_JBHVEU010000286.1:0-11592 GCF_042802075.1 Kitasatospora sp. NPDC057518 | reverse complement strand
GGGCCAGGCCACCCGGCCCGGCCCGCCCCCTCGGGCGTTCCGCCCGCCTCCTAAGCTCGGGGGCGTCGGGGAGCGCCGACAGGACAGCAGGGAGAGCAGCCCATGAGCACGCCGCCGTTTCTGACGCTGCCCGGGTGCGCGCGGGCCGAGCGGCTGGTGACCGGGCGCGGGGAGTTCGCGGCGCTGCGGGCGGAGCCGGCCGGGCCGGTGCGCGGCTCGGCGCTGCTGGTGCCGGGGTTCACCGGCAGCAAGGAGGACTTCATCGCGCTGCTGGAGCCGCTGGCGGCCGCCGGGTACCGGGTGACGGCCGTGGACCAGCGCGGGCAGTACCAGACCGGCGGTCCGGACGATCCCGCGGCGTACGCCGTCGGGGCGCTCGGCGCGGACGTACGGGCGCTCACCGGGGTGCTGGCGGCCGAGGCCGGGGGCGCCCCGCCGCACCTGCTGGGGCACTCCTTCGGCGGCCAGGTGGTGCGCGAGGCGGTGCTCGCCGCGGCCGCGGAGGGCCCGCTGCCCTGGCGGTCGCTGACCCTGGTGTCCACCGGCCCGGGCGCGATCGACCCGGCCGAGGCGGTCCGCACCGGGCTGCTGCTGGACGCCCTGCGGGGGATGGACCTGGAGCAGATCTGGCAGGTCATGCGGCAGCTGGAGGCGGAGAGCGGGCAGCCGCGGCCGAGCCTGGAGCCGGCCGTCGCGGAGTTCCTGCACCGCCGCTGGCTGGCCAACGTGCCGCTGGCGCTGTCCGTCACCGGCGCCCACCTGGTGGCCGCGCCGGACCGGGTGGCGGAGCTGGCCGCCGCCACCGCCGGGCTGCCGGTGCTGGTGCTGTCCGGGGTGCGGGACCACGCCTGGCCGGTCCCGGAGCAGACCGCGATGGCCGAGCGCCTGGGCGCCCGCCGGGTGGTGGTCGCGGACGCCGGCCACTCCCCCAACGCCGAGCAGCCGGCCGCCACGGCCGGGGCGCTGGCCGCGTTCTGGGCCTGACCGACGCGGTCGGGGCCGCGCCGGTTCCCCCGGTCCGCCGAAAGTGGTCTGTACCACTTCTTCAAGTTCGATCGGCTTCAACACAGGACAAAATTCGTTAGTTACGGTAATCTTTGATTCTGTCCGGGAATCATCGCCGGCCTCCACCGCGGCGCCAATCACCCGAAACCTGGGCTTTACGGACGGGCAACGGCCCGGTAGCACCGCCACGACACCGTGGTGCACGAGGCACTGGACGCACCAGGCAAGCAGGGGGAGCCCTTGCCGCAGCAGACCGCCACACGCGCGACGACCCGCCCGATCCGGCCTCACCTCCGGATCCGCAAGACCCCGAGAGAGCTGATACCGACTCAGCCGCCCCCGCCCCGCCCCGCGGGGCCAGGAAAGGAGACGCCCATGACGAAGACCATGCGCTTCGAGATCGTCCGACTCGACGAGACCAACGGCTCCGCCGCCGACCACCAGATCGCCGACGCCGCCACCGTGCGCGAGGTCGTCCAGGCCGCCGCCCGCACCGGCGAGCGCCTGCTCATCCGTCCGTGCCCGACCGTCTGACCCGGCGCGGCGCCTCCGACCGGGAGGCCTCACCCGCCGCCGACGAGCCGGGAGCGTCCGATCCGGACGTTCCGATACCCGACTGACGCCCCGTCACCGCATTCGCCGATGACGGGGCGTCAGTGTTTCCGGGGTAGACGCCCCGGACGTTTGCCGCCGCCCGGGACGGGACATCCCCCAACGGGAACCGCCCGTGCCACGCCCACCCGGCGCCGGTCCGGGCGCCCGCCACCGACAGGTGCCGCCGAGCCCTCCGTACGGGTGATCGTCCTTGACGCGGCGGTCCGGAGGGAGGAGCGTTGACGGCTATGAGGGGCGAGCCCAGCTGCCCGAGGTGCGCCGGTCGGGTCCGCGCCCCCGGTCTGTTCTCAGACACCTGGCAGTGCGACCGGCACGGAGCCGTGCACCCGATGCAGCCCGTGCTGCCCCCGAGTGTGGAGGCCCTCGGCGTCGCCGTCGCCCGCTCCCAGGTCCCGGTCTGGCTGCCCTGGCCGCTCCCGGTCGGCTGGCTCTACACCGGCATCGCCCACGTCGGCGACGACGTCTCGGGCGCCCGGGCCACCGCCGTCGCCTGCTCCGGGCCCGCGCCGCTCGGCGGCTTCGGCGAGCTGGTGCTGGTCGCCGAGGAGCTGGGGGTCGGCCTCGGCGCCCGCTACGCGGGCCTGTCCGGGCCGGACCCGGGCGACTCCGTCGGCCTCTACAAGCCCGCCGACGCCAAGCTGCTGGCCGCCGGGCGGCCCACCCCGATGTTCCACGTCCCGGACGCCCCGGCCGACCGCGCGGTGTTCGTCGGCGAGGCCCGCGGGCTCTGGCTCTGGGCGGTCGCCTGGCCCGAGCAGTCCGCGCTGGTGATGTACGACGAGCTGGTGCTGACCGACCTGCGCGAGGCCGGCGCCGAACTGGACCTGCTGCCCTGCGGGGCGCTCTCCCCCCGGCTCCTCGGCTGACGGCTAGGCCTATCCTGGGCGGCACCCACGAGCCTCCAGGAGCCCGATCCGTGCGCATCGACCTGCACGCCCACAGCAACGCCTCCGACGGCACCGACAGCCCGGCCGAGCTCGTCGCGGCGGCCGTCGCCGCGGGCCTCGACGTGGTGGCGCTGACCGACCACGACACTGTGGCCGGCCACGCCGAGGCCGCCGGGGCGGTGCGCGCACTGCCCGCGGACAGCCGGCTGACCGTCGTCCCGGGCGCCGAGCTGTCCTGCGCCGTGGACGGGATCAGCCTGCACCTGCTGGCGTACCTGTTCGACCCCGAGGAGCCGGAGTTCGCGCGCGAGCGGGACCTGGTGCGCACCGACCGGTTCCGGCGCGGGCGGGCGATCGTGGAGCGCTGCCGGGAGCTCGGCGCGGAGATCAGCTGGGAGCAGGTGCGGCGGATCGCCGGGGCCGGCTCGGTCGGCCGGCCGCACATCGCCAGCGCGCTGGTCGAGGCCGGCGTGGTCGCCACCGTCTCGGACGCCTTCACCGCCGACTGGCTGGCCGACGGCGGGCGGGCGGACGTCCGCAAGCACGAGACCGACCCGGTCACGGCGGTCCGGCTGGTCCGGGCGGCCGGCGGGGTGCCGGTGTTCGCCCACCCGGGCGCGGTCAAGCGCGGCCGGACGGTCTCCGACCAGGTGATCGCCGACCTCGCGGCGGCCGGACTGGCCGGGCTGGAGGTCGACCACACCGACCACGACGAGGAGACCAGGGAGCGGCTGCGCGGCCTGGCCGGCGAACTCGGCCTGCTGGTCACCGGCTCCAGCGACTACCACGGCACCCGCAAGACCGTACGGCTCGGCGAGCACACCACCGACCCGGAGGTGTACGGGGCGCTGCTGGCGCAGGCGACCGGCGCGAAGCCGATCGAGCGCTGAGCGGACGCTGAACGAACGCGAACGCCGGGCCAAGGGGATGATGAGTCCCTTGGCCCGGCGTTCGGAGTTCGGAGTACGGCCGGGCGGCGGTCAGTCCAGCCGGACGCCGCGTCGGCCCGGGTCGCGCAGGTCGGCGCCCTGGTCGAGCCAGCGCTCCTGGAGCGCGGCCGCGCCGTGCACCCGCTTCCAGCCCGCCTCGTTGGGCGTCATCGGCAGCAGCGGCAGGAAGCGGACCGGGTCGGCCGGCTCGGCCAGCTCCAGGTCCTCGACCAGGCCGCCCGGTTCGGCCGCGAGCACCGAGGTGAAGGGCGCGCCGTCCCAGAGCGGCGAGCCGAGGTCCAACGAGCCGCCCGGGGCCACCACCAGGCCCTCGACCTGCGGGGTGGCGGCGAAGGTGGCCAGGGTGCGCAGCACGCTGTCGCGCCCGCCCCGGACCGTCAGCACCAGTTCGACGCGCGGGCCGCGCACCTGGTCGGCGACCGGCGCGGTCGGGTCGGCCATCGGTGCGGCGGACATGCCGAGCGTCGCGTACCGCACCAGGCCCTCGGCGTCCGGGCCGAAGCGCAGCACCTCGATCCGGTCGGCGCCGAGGAAGGTGACCGCGGCGCGGCCGCCCGGTTCGCCGAAGGTGGAGATCAGCCGGGCCTCGACGGCGGCCAGCACCGCCTCCCGGGTGAGCTCCGGGGAGCTGCCGCCGTGGGGGTCGCCGAAGAGCGGGAAGTCGTGCGCCATGCCGGTGAGCGTAACCCCCGGGGGTTCGCGGGCCGCGTGCGGGCGGGCCGGAGGCGGTGCGACGGCGGTGCGGCGGGGCGCCGTGGCGGGGCAACGGCCGGGCGGGGCAAGGATCCCGTAAAGCCTTCGGAAACCTCCGGGAACCCCTCGGCCTCGACGCCCGGTCAGATGTTAGGGTGAGCGACTGGCCACCGGGATCGTTCGTCCCGGGGCGGCGGCGCGAAGGAGGTGGTTGCGGTGGATACCGGCCGACCATGCAGTACCGGCAGCTCTGCCCGGCCCCGACTTCCCCGTACCCCGCGCCCCGCAGGCCCAACCGGCTGAATCAGCCGCGGTAGCCCCGGGCACAGGCCCCACGGCGGACGGACCGGCCGGGAGAGCACTTTCATCCCCCGTTTCACCGGTGTTCTCCGCCGTCGTACCGCGGCCGAACGTTTTTCCTTCCGCGCGGCCGCGCGACGGTTCCTGCCTCTGGGAGCCTGCCATGTCGATGATCAACAGCCTGCGCGCCGCCGTCCGCACCAACCGCCGCCGGGGCGCGGCCGGCGTCTACGCCGTCCTGCCCGAGGATGCCGGTTCGGCGGTCGTGGACTGCGCGGTCTACCAGCACGGCAAGCGCAGGGGCGAGACGTGCAGCCCGCGCGAGGCCGCCCACCGGGTCAAGGCCGCCCACCAACTCCCCGAGGGCGAGGGCTCGTTCAGCTGGATCGGGCTGCACGAGCCGACCGAGGCCGAGTTCGAGGGGATCGCCCAGCGCTTCGGCCTGCACCCGCTCGCGGTCGAGGACGCGGTGCACGCGCACCAGCGGCCCAAGGTCGAGCGCTACGACGACGTGCTGTTCGCCGTCTTCAAGACCATCCGCTACGTCGAGCACGACCAGCTCACGCCCACCAGCGAGGTGGTGGAGACCGGCGAGCTGATGGTCTTCGCCGGCCGGGACTTCGTGATCACCGTCCGGCACGGCGGCCACGGCTCGTTGCAGGAGCTGCGCCACCGGCTGGAGGCCGACGCGGACGAGGCCGGGCTGCTCTCCAAGGGCCCGGCGGCGGTGCTGCACGCGATCGCCGACCACGTCGTGGACAACTACCTGCTGGTCGCCGAGCGGCTCCAGAACGACGTGGACGAGATCGAGTACGGCGTCTTCTCGGCCAAGGGCGGGCGCAGCGCCGACGTCGGCCGGGTCTACCAACTCAAGCGCGAGGTCCTGGAGTTCAAGCGTGCCGTGGCACCACTGCTGCGCCCGATGCAGCAGCTGTCCGAGCCGCTCCAGCGGCTGGTCGACCCGGACATCCAGAAGTACTTCCGGGACGTCGCCGACCACCTGGCCCGGGTCGCCGAGCAGGTGCACGGCTTCGACGAGCTGCTGAACTCGCTGCTCCAGGCGAACCTGGCGCAGGTCTCGGTGGCGCAGAACGAGGACATGCGCAAGATCACCGCCTGGGCGGCGATCTTCGCGGTGCCCACCATGATCACCGGCGTCTACGGCATGAACTTCGAGTACATGCCGGAGCTGCACCACAAGTACGGCTACCCGACGGTGCTCGGCGCGATCGTGCTGATCTGCTTCGGGATGTACCGGGGCTTCCGCCGCAACGGCTGGCTCTGACCGCGCCGGCGTCGGCACCCGGGCCCCGCTGAGGGCGGCACCCCGGCCGGAGCCTGCGGTCAGCGCCGCCCGCCGCGGGCGACCAGGACCAGCCCGAGCAGGATCAGCACCACCGCCGGGTAGGCGGCCGCCGGCGGCCACTGGCCCAGCCAGAGGGCGGCGATCAGCGCCGCGCCCGGCGTCTCCAGCAGGATCGCGGTCGAGGTGACGGACGGCCCGAGGCTGCGCACCACGCGGTTGCTCAGCGAGTGGCCGAGCAGCTGGGCGGCGACCATCAGCAGCACGATCTGCCACCACACCCCGGCCGGCCACCCGGCCAGCGGCGTGCCGGCGACCAGGCAGATCCCCAGCAGCACCACGGCCGTGGTGGCGTAGCAGACCAGGGTGTACGCGGTGGTGCTGACGGTCTTGCGGACCTCGGCGCCCAGCAGCATGTACCCGGCCGCGGCCAGGCCGGCGGCGAGCGCGAGCGCGTCGCCGAGCAGCGCGCGCGGGGAGAGCGAGAGGTCGACGCCGGTCAGCACCAGCACCCCGGCGAAGGCGACGACCGTGCCGAGCCAGACCAGCCGCGGCGCCCGGACGCCCATCAGCCGCATCAGCAGGATGGTCCACAGCGGGGTGGTGGTGACCAGGGCGGTGGCCGAGGCCACCGAGGTCATCCGCAGGCTGGGCATCCAGAGCGCGAAGTGCACGGCGAGCAGCGCCCCGGCGGCCACCGCGAGCAGCAGCGCCCGCCGGCCGATCCCGCGCAGTTCGGCGCGGTGGCGCAGCAGCGCGTACGGGCCGAGGACGCCGACCGACATGACGTTGCGCCAGAGGGCGATCGCCAGCGCGGGCGCGGCGGTGGCGCTGATCAGCGGGCCGGACAGCGAGATGCCGCCGATCGAGACGGCGAGCAGCAGCAGGTCGAGGGTGGGCAGCGGGTGCGCCGGCCCCGGGTCGGCGGTCGCGGGGGCGGCGGAGGGGGCGGTCGCGGGCCGGGCGGCGGGCACGGCGCTCCTTGCTGGTCGCGGGGGTGGGGCGGTCATACGGTAAGGCCCGTGGCGGCGCAATGGAACTGTCGCCCGGAGGCTGAGACACCCGGTGGACGCCGAAAGCCGTACGCTGTCCGCCATGGACCGTACGCCCGCCGCCGCGACCGCCGACGACTTCCTCGACCGGGCCCTGCTGGAGGAGGCCGCGAAGAAGTCCGGCCTGCTCTGGGTGCGCGCGGACGGGCAGGAGCAGGCCCGGCCGCTGTGGCACGCCTGGCACGACGGCGCGGTCGTGGTGGTCGGCGGGGGCGCCGAGCAGCCGCTGCACGGCCTGGAGCCCGGCGCCGGGGCCGTGGTCACCGTCCGCAGCAAGGACAAGGGCGGCCGGCTGACCGGCTGGAGCGCCCGGGTGGTCGAACCCGCCCCGGGCAGCGAGGCCTGGCTGGGCGCCGTCGAGGAGCTCAAGGGCAAGCGGCTGAACGCGCCCGACACCGACGCCATCACCGAGCGCTGGGCCCGCGAGTGCCGGGTGCTGCGGCTGGAGCCGACCGGCCCGCTCACCGAGCACCCCGGGGCGATGCCGGACGGCTCGCACGCCGCCCGGCCGATGCCCACCCCGGCCACCACCCGGCTGCCGATCCCGGCCGGCCTGCCCAAACTGCTGTTCAAGCGCCGTTAAAGGTTCACGCCCAGGACGTGTCCGGCGGCTACCGTGCCTCCCGGCCGGGCCCGGAGCACGCGGGTAGCCTTGGCCGCGAGTGCGCCCCCGGCGCACCCGGTACGGCGTCGAGCGAGTCGAGGGAGTCCATGGCAGGGCCAGGCACCCGGGTCTTCATCTCCCATCTGTCCGCCATCGCGGTGTTCGACCCGAACGGCGACCAGGTCGGGCGGGTCCGGGACGTGGTCGTGTCGCTGCGGCTCGGCGGCCGCCCGCCGCGCGTGCTCGGCCTGGTGGTCGAGGTGGTCGGCCGGCGCCGGATCTTCCTGCCGATGACCCGGGTGACCAGCCTGGAGTCCGGCCAGGTGCTCACCACCGGCGTGATCAACCTGCGCCGCTTCGAGCAGCGCCCGTCCGAGACCCTGGTGCTCGCCGAGCTGCTGGACCGCACCGTCACCTGGTCCAAGACCGCCGAGGACGTCACCGTGCTGGACGTCGGCATGGTGCAGACCCGGCTGCGCGAGTGGGAGATCAGCAAGGTCTTCGTCCAGGTCGGCCGGGCCGGCCGGCTGCGCAAGGGCAAGGGCGAGCGGCTCACCCTGGACTGGCAGGACGTCACCGGCTTCTCGCTGCCCGAGCAGGACCAGGGCGCGGCCAACCTGCTCGCCACCTTCGAGCAGCTGCGCCCCGCCGACCTCGCCAGCGTGCTGCACCACCTGTCCGCCAAGCGCCGGGCCGAGGTCGCCGCCGCCCTCGACGACGAGCGGCTGGCCGACGTCCTGGAGGAGCTGCCCGAGGACGACCAGGTCGAGATCATCGGCAAGCTCCAGGAGGAGCGCGCCGCCGACGTCCTGGAGGCGATGGACCCGGACGACGCCGCCGACCTGCTCTCCGAGCTGCCCGGCGACGAGGCCGAACGGCTGCTCCAGCTGATGGAGCCGGACGAGGCCGCGCCGGTGCGCCGCCTGCTGACGTACGAGGAGGACACCGCCGGCGGTCTGATGACCACCGAGCCGATCGTGCTGGAGCCGGACGCGACGGTCGCCGAGGCGCTGGCCCGGGTCCGGGTCAGCGACCACAAGCCCGCGCTGGCCGCGCAGGTCTTCGTCTGCCGCCCGCCGAACGAGACCCCGACCGGCCGCTACCTGGGCACCGTGCACTTCCAGCGGCTGCTGCGCGAGCCCCCGTACATCCTGGTCGGCTCGCTGGTGGACGACGACCTGGACCCGCTGCCGCCGGACACCCCGCTGTCGCTGATCACCAGCTACCTGGCGACCTACAACCTGGTCGCCGCGCCGGTCGTCGACGACGCGGACCACCTGCTCGGCGCGGTGACCGTCGACGACGTGCTCGACCACCTGCTGCCGGACGACTGGCGCGACGCCGCGCTGCACGCCCACGACGAGGTCCGCGACGACGAGACGGAAGGGGTGACCGATGGACGGTGACCGCAGCGGACGGTCGAACGACTCCGCACGCCGGCGCCTCCAGGGCGAACTGCGCCAGCTGCGGCAGCTGCGCGAGCTGCGCACCCGCGAGGGCGCCCGGGACCGGCGCGCGGAGACCGCGCCGATCACCGGCACCGGCCGCGCCCGGCTCGACCAGCCGCGCACCGCCCGGCCCGGCCTGCTCACGCTGCCCTCCTACGACCCGGAGGCCTTCGGCGTCCTGTCCGAGCGGATCGCCCGCTTCCTCGGCACCGGGCGGTTCATCGTCTGGATGACGGTGGTGGTCGTCGTCTGGATAGCGTGGAACACGCTGCTGCCGATGTCCGTGCGCTTCGACGAGTACCCGTTCATCTTCCTGACCCTGGCGCTGTCCCTGCAGGCCTCGTACGCGGCCCCGCTGATCCTGCTGGCGCAGAACCGGCAGGACAACCGGGACCGCGTCAACATGGAGCAGGACCGCGCCCGCAGCGACCGCAACATCGCCGACACCGAGTACCTGACCCGCGAGGTCGCGGCCCTTCGGCACGGGCTCGGCGAGGTCGCCACCCGGGCCTTCATCACTTCTGAACTGGGCAGCATCCGGTCCGAACTCCAGTCCCTGCTCAAGGAGATCGACGAACGCCGGGAAGCCCCCGAGCCGCTGTGACCCGCGGCACGCTACCGACCGGTTAACGACTTCGCCGGGCGCCGTACCATCAAGGCATGGCCAACGAGACAGAGGTCGCGGCCGGCGTCACGGAGGAGTCCGTACGCCAGGCGCTGGCGACCGTCAACGACCCGGAGATCAACCGCCCGATCACCGAGATCGGCATGGTGAAATCGGTCGGGATCGCCGAGGGCGGCGTGGTGAGCGTCGCGGTCTACCTGACGGTCTCCGGCTGCCCGATGCGCGACACCATCGTCACCCGGGTGCGCGAGGCGGTCGGGAAGGTCCCCGGCGTGACCGGCGTCGAGGTCGAGCTCGACGTGATGAGCGACGAGCAGCGCAAGGAGCTGTCCCAGCTGCTGCGCGGCGGCGCCCCCGAGCGGGAGATCCCGTTCGCCAAGCCGGGCACGCTGACCCGGGTCTACGCCGTCGCCTCCGGCAAGGGCGGCGTCGGCAAGTCCTCGGTGACCGTCAACCTGGCGGCCGCGATGGCCGCCGACGGCCTGAAGGTCGCCGTGGTGGACGCCGACATCTACGGCCACAGCGTGCCGCGCATGCTGGGCGTCGAGGGCCGGCCGACCCAGGTCCAGGACATGATCATGCCGCCGCAGGCGAACGGCGTGAAGGTCATCTCGATCGGCATGTTCACCCCGGGCAACGCCCCGGTGGTCTGGCGCGGCCCGATGCTGCACCGCGCGCTCCAGCAGTTCCTCGCCGACGTGTACTGGGGCGACCTGGACGTGCTACTGCTGGACCTGCCGCCCGGCACCGGCGACATCGCCATCTCGGTGGCCCAGCTGGTCCCCAACGCGGAGATCCTGATCGTCACCACCCCGCAGATGGCCGCCGCCGAGGTGGCCGAGCGGGCCGGCACCATCGCGGTGCAGACCCACCAGAAGATCGTCGGCGTGATCGAGAACATGTCCGGCATGCCGTGCCCGCACTGCGACGAGATGATCGACGTCTTCGGCACCGGCGGCGGCCAGACCGTCGCGGACGCGCTCACCCGCACCGTCGGCGCGACCGTCCCGGTGCTCGGCTCGATCCCGATCGACGTGCGGCTGCGCGAGGGCGGCGACGACGGCCGCCCGGTCGTGCTCGCCGCGCCCGACTCCCCGGCCGGCGTCGCCCTGCGCGCGGTGGCCGGCAAGCTCGGCGGCCGCCAGCGCGGGCTGTCCGGGATGTCGCTGGGCCTGACGCCCAGGAACAAGTTCTGAGACGGTGACGACGAAGGGCCGGGTGGGTCTGACCACCCGGCCCTTCGCCGTACCGCCGCGGACCCTACGGCCGGGTGTAGGCGGTCAGGTCCGGGACGGTGGAGAAGCCGAGGCCGTACGCGCTGACGCCGCGGCCGTAGGCGCCGAGCAGGACGCCGGGGGCCTCGCCGGCCAGCACCCAGCCGTACTCGGACTCGCGGTAGCGGAAGGGCTGCGGCAGGCCGTTGACCGGCAGGCTGAGGGTGGACCAGCCCGGGCCGGCCAGGTCGTCGGCGAGGTCCCAGGCGAGGCTGCTCTGCTGGTCCAGCCAGTCCTGGCGCAGCGCCCGGTCCAGCTGCCCGGGCCAGGTGCCGGCGAGCAGGCCGGAGCCGGCCAGCCAGGCGGCGGAGGAGGCGGAGGTCGCCTCCAGGGTGCCGGTGTTGTCGGCGCTGCGGCGGCTGTCCCGGCGGGCCACGGTGACCACGACGGCGAACTTCCGCACGTCGCGCGGCTCGTACCGCTGGGCCGGCTCCTCGCCGTGGCCGAGCGAGCCGTAGTCGACGCTGCCCGCGGTGCGGGGGCCGGCGCCGGCCTGCACCAGGAAGCGACGGCCGGTCCAGCCCTCGTCCAGCCCGTACCAGGGGAAGTCTGCGGACAGGTAGGGCACCAGCGGGTCCGCCGGGCCCGCCTGTCCGCCGACCACCGGGCCGCCGGCCGTGGCCGTCGCCCCTCCCGCCTGACTCGTCGCGTCCATCCCCGGGCCTCCTCAAACACACGTTTGCCTGCCGTGGCGCGCTCCCATGGTGGCGTACCGCGGCGCTCCCCGGGGCCGTTCCGGGTCCGCGACGGGGCGCGGTGTGACGGACGGCTCAGCGGGAGCAATCAGCACAATAGCGGCGCACACGCCACCGCCCCGCTCAGCCGTGTGGCCGGGC
>NZ_JBHVEU010000285.1:0-11614 GCF_042802075.1 Kitasatospora sp. NPDC057518 | reverse complement strand
GGGCCCGACGGCTTCAGCCGCCGGGCCCGGTGCCGCGCCACGACGGGGCACGGCGTCAGTACCCGGCGACCTCGTCCAGGCCGTGGCCGCGCAGCGGGACGAGGAAGCTGCGGTCGAACACCACCACGGGCTCGCCGGTGGACTTCGTCCCGGTGGTGCGGCAGCTCACGATGCCCTGCCCGTCGCGGCTCTTGGAGAGCCGCTTGGCGAGGGTCTCGGTCTCCGCGTAGAGGGTGTCGCCGGTGAACACCGGGTGGGTCATCCGGATGTTCTCCCAGCCCAGGTTGGCGATGGTGCGCCCGCTCGTCGAGCGGGCGGTCATCCCGCCGACGATGCTGAGCGTCACCAGGCTGGAGACGATCGGCTTCCCCCAGGGGGTGTGGGCGCTGTAGGCGGCGTCGATGTGCAGCGGGGCGTCGTTCATGCTCAGCATGCTCATCAGCACGTTGTCGAGCTCGGTGACGGTCCGTCCGGGGCGGTGCTCGACCACCTCGCCGACCTCGAACTCCTCGTAGTAGCGCCCGACCACCTCGCGGTAGCGGCGCTCGCCGATCCGCCGGTAGCCGGCGGGTTCGGTTCCTTCCATGGCGGTTGCTCCCGGGTCCTAGAGGTCGGCGGTGAGTTCCTTGACGTGGCCGGCGAACTCGCGGATCAGCCGCTCGTCCATGTCGGCGCGCAGCATCAGCCGCAGTCCGGCCTCGCCCTTGGGCACGATCGGGAAGAACACCGCGGAGCTGTAGAAGCCGCGCTCGAAGAGCTGGGCGGACAGTTTGACCGCCCGCTCGGCCTCCCCGACGTCGACCCGGCGCACCGGCAGGCCGTTGCCCGCGAAGGTGGTCGGCAGCAGCTCGTCGAAGAGCTCGATGTTGCGGGCCAGCGCGCCCTGGAGCTCGGCCAGTTCGGGGGAGCGGTGGATGGCGGCGCTGGCCAGCGAGGCGCCGACCATCGGCAGCGGGATGTTCTGCGACCAGCCGATCGGGCCGGCGTGCCGGTGCAGGAACTCGAACTGCTCCCGGTTGCCGAGCATCGCGACGCCGCCGCTGGTGCCGAAGGCCTTGCCGAGGCTGGCGGTGATCACCGTCAGCGGGTTCATCTCCAGCCGGGAGCGGACGTAGCCCTCGCCGCGCTCGCCCGCGATGGACAGCGAGTGGGAGTCGTCGATGTAGAGGAACAGCCCGTAGCGGTCCTGGAGTTCGAGCAGCCCGTCGAGGGCCGCGGTGCCGCCCATCGAGTAGGCGCCGTCGGCGACGTAGGCGACCCGCGGGTACTTGCGGCAGATGTCCTCCAGGTAGTTCAGGTCGTTGTGCGGGCAGGTCAGCACCAGCGACTCGTCCGCGCAGATCGGCTTCATGTACGCCATGCAGAAGTGGCAGAAGCGGTCGAAGACCATCACCCGGGGGCCGCCGCCGCCCTGGCAGGTGCCGTCCAGGTGGCCGGAGGCGATCAGCGGCAGGATGCCGGCGGTGAGCGTGGTACAGGACGCCCCCGGCAGGATGTTCGCGCCGAACAGCTCGCCGAGCTCCTCCTCCATCCGCACCAGCAGGTTGTGCCGGATCCTGGTGGTGGAGAGGACCAGCGAGGTGCCGCGGGCCTCGGTCAGCGCGTCCACCGCGCCGGCCAGGACCGCGGGGTGGTTGTTCAGGCCGAGGTACGAGCAGGAGACCATGTTGGCGAACTCGTGGCCGGTCTCGCGGACCGTCAGCCGGTTGTTGGACTCCGAGTCCACCGTCACGCCGATCAGGCCGTTGGCCGCGGCCGCCTGCCAGACCGGGTCGGCGCTCGCCAGCATGGCCTCGGCGTTGCGGTACCGGCGCGGGCCGAGGATGGATTCTTCGGTCATCGTCACTTCTCCGTCGTGTGGTTCGGGGTGTCGGTGGGCGCGTGGTGCTGCGGGTCGTGCGGTCCGCCGGGCCGGGGCGGGTCGAACTGCTCGATCAGGCGCTGCGAGGCCTCGAAGAACGGCATGCCGACCATCACGCCGTCCACCACGGTGACCGAGCGGCCGTTCTCCAGGCCCGCCGCGACCACCCGGCGGGCGCGCGCCAGCAGCTCCTCGTCGGGGCTGAACGTCGCGTTGATCAGCTCGAGTTGGCGCGGATGGACGGCGATCTTGCCGCTGAACCCGAAGTCCCGGGCGAGCCCGGCCTCCCGGCGCAGCCCGTCGAGGTCGGTGACCTCGAAGAACGGCGCGTCCATCGCCTCCACCCCCGCGGCGCGGGCGCTGTTGACCACCCGGGCGCGGGCGTGGGCCAGGGCCTCCCAGGAGAGCCGGGCGCCGACCGCGAAGGCGTAGTCGGCCGAGCCGAAGACCAGCCCGCGCAGCCGGTGCCCGGCGGCCGCGACGGCGGGCGCGTTCTCGATGCCCAGCGGGGTCTCCACGACGGCCAGGAACTCCGTCTCCGGGCAGTCCGCGCCGAGCGCGCCGGCGGCGATCTCGATGTCCCGGGGGGACTCCGTCATCGGGATCAGGACCAGGTCCGGTTTGACCCGGTACCGGGCGATGGCGATCAGGTCGCGCAGACCGTCGGGCCCGGACAGGGTGTTGATGCGCACCGCGCTGCGCGCGAGCTTGGTGGACGGGAGGGCGAAGAACTCCTCGGCGAGCCGGCGGGCCTCCTCCTTCCGGGTGGGTGGGACCGAATCCTCCAGATCGACCATGGCGATGTCGGCCCCGGACTGGTGGCTCTTGGTGTACCGCTCCACCGCCATCGCGGGTGTGGACAGGAGGGAACGGCAGTACCGCGTGAACCTCATGGATGTCTCCGAAGTCAGCGAGGGCTGCGGGTTCCGGTTCTATCCCACCGGCTTTGTTCGGCGCCGTACGGCTGGACATTGAACATCAACTCGGAACAACCGACCCGTACGCACCATTGTTTGACGCCAACGGTCCTGTGCATGATGAATCAACGGGGGGATGGACACGAGGCGCACGCGGCGCGTGTGGCGCGTGGGCACTCAAGGTTTCAGGACACCGCTTCAACGGAGAAGGGGGGCCGTCGTGCCGCGTCGGGAAAGTCCACTGGACCCCGGGGACGGGCCGCTGCTGCGCTTCGCGGGCGATCTGCGGGCCCTGCGGGAGCGCGCCGGACGTCCGCCGTACCGTCAACTCGCCCTGCGGGCGCACTGCTCGGCGGCCAGCCTGTCGGTGGCCGCGGGAGGGCGGCGGCTGCCCAGCCTCGCCGTCACCCTCGCCTACGTGCAGGCCTGCGGCGGGGACGTGCGGGAGTGGCGGCACCGCTGGCAGCTGCTCGCCGCCGAACTGGCCGCCGAACAGTGCGCCCGGCGGCGCGCCCAGGACGTCGGACGGGCCCCCTACCCGGGCGCGGCCGCGTTCGAGGCGGCCGACGCCGAGCGCTTCTTCGGCCGCGAGGCGCTGCTGGACCGGCTGGTCGCCCTGCTGGCCGAACGGCGGCTGGTGATCGTCTCCGGGCCGTCCGGGGCGGGCAAGTCCTCGCTGGTCAGAGCCGGTCTGCTGGCCCGGCTCGGCGCGCCCGCCGCCACCGGTGCCGTCACCGGCGCCACCACCGGGAGACCCGGGGCCGGGGGCGGAGCGGGCCGGCCCCCGGCCGACGGCGGTGTCCCGGTGGCGCTGCTGACCCCCGGTGAACGACCCATGGAGGCGTACGCGCTCGCGCTCGCCCGGCTCGGGCAGCGGGCCGGGGAGACGAGGCGCGGCGGGTCCGGACCGACGGCCGGGGACCCGGTCCTGGTGGTCGACCAGGCCGAGCAGCTGCGCACCCGCTGCCGGGACGCCGCCGAGCGGGCGCGCTTCCTGGACGCGCTGGTGGCGACCGCCGCGGGCGATCCTGACGGGGCGTCGGACGGGCTGCCGGTGGCGGCGCCGGCCCGGTGCCGGGTGGTGCTGGTGGTCCGCTCCGACCAGTGCGGCCCGCTGCTCGCCGAGCACCCGGGGCTGGCCGAGGCCGGCCGCCACGGGGTGCTGCCGGTGGGGCGTCCGGCGCCGGACGAGCTGCGTCGGGCGATCACCGAACCGGCGTTACGGTCCGGCTGTACCGTCGAGGGCGCCCTGCTGGCCGTCCTCATCTCGACCGCCGCGCAGCAGCCGGGCGCGCTCCCGCTGCTGTCCGCGGCCCTGCTGGAGACCTGGCGGCGGCGCAGCGGCAACGCGCTCACCCTGGCCGGGTTCCAGGCCACCGGAGGGTTCGAGGGCGCGCTGGCCCGGACGGCGGAGGCGCTCTACAACGGGCTGGACGCGCCCGACCAGGCGCGGGCGCGGGCGGTGTTCCTGCGGCTCGGCGGGGAGCTGCTCGGGGCCGGCGAGGACGCCGCCGGCGGTCCGGCGGCCCTGGGCGACGGGCTGGCGCCGGGCGGCGGGCCGCTGCCCGGCGGTGAACTGGTGCCGGGCGGCGACGAGGGCACCCGCAAGCCGGCCCGGCGGGCCGAGTTCGACGATCCCGGTGTGCCCGAGGTGATGGAGCGGCTGGTCCGGGCCCGGCTCGTGGTGGTCGACCGGGACACCGTCGAACTGTCCCACCAGGCGCTGCCGCAGGCCTGGCCCCGGCTGCGGGACTGGCTGGCGGAGGGCCGGGAGGCGCTGGGGGAGCAGTGCCGGCTCACCGCGGCCGCGCGGGGCTGGGCCGCCGCCGACCAGGACCCGGAACTGCTCTACCGGGGCGTCCGGCTGGAGGAGCTGGTGCGGCGGGTGGCGGCCGGCGAGCTGGCCGCGGCCGGGGTCGAGCGGGCGTTCCTCGCGGCCTCGTCCCGGGCGGCCGTCGCCGACCGGCGCCGGGCGCAGCGCCAGAACCTGGCGGTGGCCGGGGTCGCCGCGGCGGGCGGGGCGCTGCTGGCCCTGGCGGGCGGGAGCCGGATCCGCCGGGCCTGGCGGTGGTGAGCGCCGGTCCGGGGCGCGGGGCCTCCCACCGGTGTTGATCAGCGTCGGAGGGAGCGGGTCGAACAACGGGCGGCCGGTCGGCGGGGCGTTCCCGGTGCCGATCACGGTCCTTGCGTCGCCGTCGGTCGTCCGGGTAGCTTGACGATCGATCCCGGCCCTTCGTAGCGGCGAACTCGGTTGCCCCGCCGGTGATTTCCCGTACGCCGCGGCCGGCCGGAGCCGGTCCGGCGCATCCGTCCGCACGGTTCCAGGCCGTCGCCTCCGCCGTCGTCTCCGTGTTTCCCCCAAACCCGTGTCAAGGGAGAGTCATGTCCGATTCGGCCCGTCCGGTCCAGAGCTGGGACGAGTTCACCACACTGCGGGAGATCGTGGTCGGGACCGCCGTCGGCGCCCGGCTGCCCGAGCAGACCGAGCCGTCCTCCTGGCTGTCCTGCTTCCCGAAGACCAACGCCGCCGACCTCGCCTCGATCGAGGCCGGCCCCTACTCGCGGCAGGTCGTGGAGGAGACCGAGGAGGACCTGGACGACCTGGTGGCCACCCTGCGCGGCCTCGGCGTCACCGTCCACCGGCCCGATCCGGTCGACCACGCGGCCGAGTTCGCCTCCCCGCTCTGGAACGCCGACGGCGGCTTCCACTCCTACTGTCCGCGGGACCTGACCCTGGTCGTCGGCGAGACGCTGATCGAGGTGGCGAGCCCGATGCGGCAGCGCTACTTCGAGGCCTTCGGCCTGCGCGGACTCTTCCAGGACTACCTGCGCCGCGGCGCGCGCTGGCTGGCCGCCCCCCGGCCGCAACTGGGCGACGAACTCTTCGAGTTCGACGAGGCGGGCCTCCCGCTGCTGGGCGAGGCCGAGCCGGTCTTCGACGCCGCGAACGTGCTGCGGCTCGGCCGGGACGTGTTCTACCAGGTCTCCCGCAGCGGCAACGAACTCGGCCTGCGGTGGCTGGAGTCCACCCTCGGCCTGCTCGGCGACGGCGGCCTGCGGCTGCACCCGCTGCGCGACATCTACGGCTACACCCACATCGACAGCACCATCGCGCTGCTGCGCCCGGGCCTGGTGCTGCTCAACCCCGAGCGGATCAGCCCGGAGACCGTCCCGGAGCCGCTGAAGGGCTGGGACGTCCTCTGGTGCCCGCCGGCCGAGCCCACCGGCGACGCGCCCGAGCACGCGCTCAGCGAGAGCTGGATCAGCAT
This sequence comes from Kitasatospora sp. NPDC057518, assembly GCF_042802075.1. NCBI lineage: Bacteria > Bacillati > Actinomycetota > Actinomycetes > Kitasatosporales > Streptomycetaceae > Kitasatospora > Kitasatospora sp. NPDC057518. Next base: position 5,567 of record NZ_JBHVEU010000285.1, on the reverse strand, counting down.
GAACCTGCTGATGGTCTCCCCGGACACGGCGATCGTCGAGTCCGAGCAGGAGGGCCTGATCAAGCTGCTGGAGCACGCCGGGATCACCGTCCTGCCGCACCGGCTGCGGCACTCCCGGGTGCTCGGCGGCGGCTTCCACTGCGTCACCCTGGACACCCGGCGCGACGGCGGACTGGAGGACTACCTGTCCTGACCCGCCGCCGCTCAGGGCTTGCGGGCCAGCGCGCAGGAGATCAGCCGCTCCCACACCGACAGGTCGCCCTCGCCCGCCGGCACCCCGTTGGTGCCGGCGGGCTCCGGCCGCCACAGCGGGCAGGGCACCAGCCCCGGTTCGAGCAGGTCGAGGTCGTCGAGCAGGCCGAGGATCTCCTCGTCGGTGCGCCAGCGGCCGCGGCCGAAGCTCTCCCGCAGTTTCCGTTCCGCGCGCCGGCGCTCCTCCGTCCCGGCGGAGGTCCTGCCGGAGTTCCCGACGGATTCTCCGCCGGAGCTCCCGACGGAGCGGAAGTGGGAGACGTAGACCAGGCTGCCCGAGGGCACCCGGTCCACCCACCAGCGCACCAGGTCGGCGGGCCGCTCGGCGTCGTCGAGGTGGTGCAGGACGGCGCTGAAGACGACCCCCACCGGCTCGTCGAAGTCGATCAGCCGCCGCACCTCGGGATGGCGGCGGATCTCCTCCGGCTCGCGCAGGTCCGCCCGGACCAGCGTGGTGCGGGGGTCGGCGGCCAGCAGGGCACGGCCGTGGGCGAGCACGGTCGGATCGTTGTCGACGTAGACGACGCGGGCGCCGGCGTCGTGCCGCCGGGCGGCCTGGTGCACGTTGTCGGCGGTGGGCAGGCCGCTGCCCAGGTCGACGAACTGGCGGACGCCGTCGCCGGCCATCGCGCCCACGGCGCGGATCAGCGCCTGCCGGTTGGCGAACGGCAAGGCCACCGAGCCGGGCAGCTCGCGGAGGAAGAAGTCGCCGACCTCGCGGTCGACGGCGAAGTTGTCCGTGCCGCCGAGCAGGTAGTCGTAGACCCGGGCGATGCTCGGCTTCGACCGGTCGATCCCGGCGGTGCTGTCGTCGGTCATGGGAACCTGCCCGTCCCTGGGGTCCGTTGTCGCCTCGATCGTAGGAGGACCGTCGCGCCCCGGCCCGTCGGCCGGGCGGGGACCCTACGGCCGTGTTCCCGGGGCGTCGCGGGTCCGCAGGGCCGCGGCCAGGAGGTCCGCCACCAGGGCCGCGGTGGGATGGTCCGGGCCGACCGCCCCGGTCAGCCCGGCGAGAGCGGCCCGGTACCCCTCGACGGCCCGGTCCAGGTCGCCGGAGGCCTCGTCCACCCGGGCCAGCGTGGCACGGCTGCCGAGGGTGTCCGGATGGTCCGGGCCCAGCAGTCGGGTGCGCTGCTCCAGCACGGTGGTGATCAGCGACCGGGCCCGCTCCAGGTCGCCGGCCGCCCGGCAGGCCGACGCGAGGTTGTTCCGGCTGAGCACGGTGTCGCGGCTCTCCGGGCCGAGCAGGCGCTCCTGGGCGGCGAGCACCTCCTCGAACCGGAGCACGGCCCGGCGGTGGTCGCCCAGCCGGTGGTGGACGGCCGCGAGGTTGCCGCGGCTGCGCAGTGTGTCGGGGTGGTCCGGGCCGAGTACCTCCAGGCGCAGCCGGAGGGTCTGTTCGAACAGGGGGAGCGCAAGTTCCGGCTCCCCGGCCGCGGCGTGGGCGGAGGCCAGCATGCTGAGGCTGACCAGGGTGTCGGGGCTCTCCGGGCCGAGCACGCCGGTGCGCTGGGCCAGGACCGTCCGGCAGAGGTCGAGGCCGGTCCCGACGTCACCGGTGGTCAGGCAGAGGTAGGCGAGGTTGCTGCGGCTGAGCAGGGTGTCCGGGTGCTCCTCGCCGAGGGCGGCCGCACGCCGCGCCAGGACGTCCCGGTAGATCCGCCCGGCCGGTTCCAGGTCGCCCGCCGACTCGTGGGCGTAGCCGAGGTTGCTCAGGCAGCTGAGGGTGTCGGGGTGCTCGGGGCCGCAGAGCTCCTCCAGACCGGCCAGCGCCTCCTGGTAGAGCGCGACCGCCCGGCGGTACCGCCCCACGTTCTCGTACGCCCCGGCGAGGTTGTTCCGCAGCCGCAGGGCGTTGATCCGGAGCATGCCCGGGGGCAGGTGCTCGTCGCCGGTGACCGCGGCCTCCCGGCCGAGCAGGCCTTCGTAGATCGCGATGGCCTGGTCGGCCCGGCCGAGGGACCCGTGGGCGCCCGCCAGGTCGCTGAGCAGGCTGAAGGTCCTGGGGTGGTCCGGGCCGAGGGCGTCCCGGCTGTCGGCGGCGGCCCGCTCGTACTCCTCGACGGCCCGCTCGGCCCGCCCGCAGGCCTGGTGGGCGTCGGCGAGGCCGCTCCGGATGTTGAGGGTGGTCAGGTGCCCGGGGCCGTGCACCCGCAGGCTCCGCTCCAGGAGCGGTTCGAGCAGGCCGAGGGCCTGCTCGGGGCGGCCGGTCGCGAGGTGCACCCGGGCCAGGGCGGAGCCCGCCACCAGCGCGAACTCGTGGTCGGGCCCGAAGCCGTGCCTGATCTGGGCGTCGTACGCCTCGTACAGGGGCAGCGCCCGGACGCTCTGCCCCTCGGCCTCCAGGAGCAGGGCGGTGGCGGCGTAGAGGGTGAACACCGCCGGGTCGCTGTCGTCCCCCGGGTCGGTGGCGGCCAGGGCGCGGACCTGGCCGGCCAGGCGGGTCAGCTCGGCGGTGTCGCGCTCCTGCTCCCTCCCGGCCGGGTGGACGGCCGCCAGCACGGCCCGTTCGGCCTCGCGCCGGCCCCGGGGAGCGCCGCCCGGAGGGCGGGCGGCGAGGGCTTCCGCCCGCAGCGCGCCCTGGACCAGGCGGTGCACCCGGACGTCGCGCCAGGCGTAGCCGATCATGCTGTAGGCGTGCAGGACGCCGAGTGCGTCGTCGGCCGCGAGCTCGTCCGGGGCCAGCCGGGACACCAGGTCGCGCGGGCAGCCGTCGGCGTCGAGCCAGGCCAGGGCGTGCAGCAGGTCGGCCGCGACCGGATCGTCCCCGGCGACGGCCGCCAGGGTGACCTGCCAGACCCGGGCGACGGTGCGCTGCGGGTCGCGGCGGGTCGGGGCGCCGGACGGCCGGAGCCCGAGCCGGCGGCGGTAGCCGGCGACGGTGGTACGGGTCCGGCGCAGGTAGGCGCCCGCCTGCTCCAGGGCGAGTGGCAGGCCGCCGAGTTCACGGGCCAGCTGCCCGGCCTCCCAGCGCGACCCGTCGGAGCCGTCCCACTCGGCGACCCAGGACCACAGCAGCTCGGTCGCCTGCTCGTGGGGGAGCACGTCGAGGGCGAGCAGCGCGCCGTCGGAGGCGGCGCCGAGCGTGTCCCAGTCGTCCGCGAGCCGGGTGGTGACCAGGTGGTGCCCGCGGGTGAGGCTGCCCAGGAACGGTTCGAGCAGTGCCGGGTCCTCGACGTCGTCGTACACCAGCAGCCAGCCGGTGTGGTGCTGGAGCCAGGCCAGCGCCCAGGCCGCCAGCTCCGGCGGCCGCGCGGTCCCGGCCCAGGCGGGGCTCAGCCGCCGGGCGATCCCGGTCAGGGCCTCCTCGACACCGCCCGGGGAGGAGGCGTCGATCCACCAGACCAGGTCGTACGCCGTGCGGAAGCTCTGGGCGTACTGGAGCGCCAGGGTGCTCTTGCCGACCCCGCCCAAGCCGTGCACGACCACCGTCGCCGCACCGGGCCCGGGCCGTTCGGCGGTCAACGCCTCGCGCAGCGCGGCCAGTTCCCGTTGCCGGCCGGTGAAGCGGGCGTTCGGCTGGAGCAGGTGGACCAGCCCGTCGGCCGGGGTGTCGGCCGCCGAGCGCAGCGCCTCGGCGGGCAGCACGACGGTGGTGGTCTGGGTGACCATCACACCGTCGTTGCTGCTGTTGACGTTGGAGATCTGCCCGGCACCGTGGAAGTGGTGGACGGACGACGTCACCGGGCGCCGTCCCCGTGGACGACCGTCCTGGTGCTCATCGTCCCCTCGTTGGTACCGGTGTTGACGATGGAGCCCTGGCCCGACACCACGACGGTGACCGAGGACGGCTCCGGCCGCGGCAGCGCGGCGGCCAGCTCCGCCAGCAGTTCGGGATCCTGGCGCAGCGTGCGCCGAACGGCCTGCCGCAGCGCCGCCTGGGCGTCCGGGTTCGCGTCGTCCTGCACCGCCTCGGCGACGTCCGACTCCAGCGCCTCGCGCTGCCGCTCGTCGCGCCGGCGCCACACCCGCTGGAGGATGCGGGTGCCCAGGCCCACGGTGGCGCTCGCGGCCGCGTCCTCGGCCCGGGTCAGCACCGAGTCGCCGTACGCGGCGAGCGCGGCGCCGATCGGCGGGCCGGCCAGCTCCATGAAGGCGTCGAGTTCCATGGCTCCCCCTCGAAGTCCCGTGCCGTGGCGGCCGGACGGAGTGAATCGGCCACAGCGTAGGGAACCGGCGGCGGCGGTGGGCCCGGTACGCGCGAAACGGTCGGTCTCGATCCGGTGTCGGTCGGCCGGCAGTGCCGGACGGCGGAGTTCCGCCCGGGAACATCGCCACCACACCGCGCAGTTGGGACGGACGGGTCCGCCGCCCTGGTCGGGTGCCGGGCCTGCCCGTCACCCCGGCGGCCGGGCCGGGCCGGCGCCCCGGGCGGGATATCGGGAGCGGCCGCCGGTCTCCGTGACGCAGACTGGGGCGAGTATTTTTCACACCGGAGGATGGATTTTCATGGCTGACCGGCCTTTGACGCTGATGGCAGTGCACGCCCACCCCGACGACGAGGCGAGCGGGACCGGGGGTGTGCTGGCCCGGTACGCGGCGGAGGGCATCCGTACGGTGCTCGTGACGTGTACGGACGGCAGGTGCGGCGACGGTCCGGGAGGGGTCAAGCCCGGCGAGGACGGGCACGACCCGGCGGCCGTCGCCGCGATGCGCAGGAAGGAACTGGAGGCCAGCTGCGAGGTGTTGGAGGTCGGCCACCTGGAGCTGCTGGAGTACGCCGACTCCGGGATGATGGGCTGGGAGAGCAACGACGCGCCCGGCTCGTTCTGGAACACGCCGGTGGCGGACGGCGCCGCCCGGCTCGCCGAACTGATGCGGCACTACCAGCCCGACGTGGTCGTCACCTACGACGAGAACGGGTTCTACGGCCACCCCGACCACATCCAGGCCCACCGCATCACGGTGGCGGCGCTGGAACTGGTCGACCTGTCGCCGAAGGTCTACTGGACGACGGTGCCGCACTCGGCGGTGCGGCGGTTCGGGGAGGTCATGCGGGAGTCCGGCCCCGACGGGGAGCGGTCGGAGCCGGTGGAGCCGGTGGAGGCTGCCGAGCTGCCCGAGATCGGCCTGCCGGACGAGGAGATCAGCACCTGGGTGGACACCACCGCCTTCGGCGGCCGGAAGTTCGACGCCCTGGCCGCGCACGCCAGCCAGGGGGACAACATCTTCTTCCTGCGGATGGGCAAGGAGCGGTTCACCGAGCTGATGGGCGTGGAGACCTTCGTCCGGGTCAGGGACACCACCGGCGCGGCCCTCCCGGAGAACGACCTCTTCGCCGGCCTGCGCTGAGCCCGGGGCAGTAGTGTGCCGGC
>NZ_JBHVEU010000284.1:0-11630 GCF_042802075.1 Kitasatospora sp. NPDC057518 | reverse complement strand
GGCCGGCCGGCCGCCCGCGGGGCGCCCCGGCGACCGGGGTCGTTGACCAGCAGCCGGGGGTTGTCGGCGCGCAGCGTGTTGCCGCCGACCAGGACGGCGTCGGCGGCGGCGCGCTCCTCGTCGACCCGGTCGAAGTCGGCGGCGTTGGAGAGCAGCAGCCGGTCGGGGGAGGCGTCGTCGAGGTGGCCGTCGAGCGAGACGGCGGCGCTCAGCAGGACGTAGGGGCGCGGGCCGGGCATGGGTGGGGACCGTTCTGTCGGGGGCGCCTCCACGGTACGGCGGCCGGGTGCGGCCCCGGCCCACGGCGACCGGAATGCGAGACGGATCTTCTCGCCATCCGGGACGAGGAGTAGCGTCGGAGGTGTCGCGGAGCACCGCGGCCGACCGCGCCCAGGGGGGACCTCATGACCGGACCGCAGCCCGCCGCCGTCTACACCCACGGCCACCAGGAGGCCGTGCTGCGCTCGCACCGCTCCCGCACCGCCGCCGACTCGGCCGGCTACCTGCTGCCCGAACTGCGGCCCGGCCAGGCCCTGTTGGACGTCGGCTGCGGTCCCGGCACGATCACCGCGGACCTGGCCGCGCTGGTCGGCCCGCAGGGGCGGGTGGTCGCGGTGGACGCCTCCGCCGAGGTGCTGGAGCAGGCCGCCGGACACGTCGCCGGGCGGGGGCTGTCCAACGTCGCCTTCGAGTGCGCCGACGTGCACCGGCTGCCGTACCGGGACGGCGAGTTCGACGTGGTGCACGCCCACCAGGTGCTCCAGCACGTGGCCGACCCGGTGGCCGCGCTGCGCGAGCTGCGGAGGGTGACGGCGCCGGGCGGCGTGGTCGCGGTCCGCGATGTCGACTACGCCTCCATGACCTGGTTCCCGGAGGCGCCCGCGCTGGACCGGTGGCTGGAGCTGTACCGGCGGACCGCCCGCGCCAACGGCGGCGAGCCGGACGCCGGCCGGCGGCTGCTGTCCTGGGCCCGCGCCGCCGGTTTCACCGAGGTCACCGCGAGCTCCTCCACCTGGACGTTCGCGACGCCCGAGCAGCGCGCCTGGTGGGGCGGGATGTGGGCGGACCGGGTGACGGGCACCGCGCTGGGCCGGACGGCGGTCGGGCTGGGCTTCGCGGAGCAGGACGAGCCGGAGCTGATCGCGGACGGCTGGCGGGAGTGGAGCGCCGCCGGGGACGGCTGGTTCTCGATGCTGCACGGGGAGGTCCTGGCCCGCGGCTGAGCGGGCGGAGGGCGGCCCGGAAAGGTCGGGCAGGTGTTCGGAAAGATCGGGTAAAGTCGCGCGACCGTTCAGATCGGGCCCGTGAGGGTCCGTTCGGGTCCGAGCCGTGGCGCGGAGCCATGGTGCCGAGCGCCGAGCCGATGCCCGCCCCGGTGGGTTGGGGGAGTCCACGTGTCCAAGCCTGAGTCCGAGCCGCCCGTCCCGGGGCCGGAGCCGGAGCCGTCCGCGGCCACGGGAACCGACGCGGGTACGGGCGCGGATGCTGGCGCGGGGGGTACGGACGCGACGGAGGCGCCGACGGCCGGTCAGGACCCCCGGGTGGACTTCCGCAAGGCCGCCGCCGAGCCAACGGGACCGGTCGAGCCCACGAGCCCGGCCGAGCCGACGAACCCGGCCGAGCCCGCGAGCGCCGCCGAGCCGGTGGCCCCCACCGCCCCCACAGACCCCTGGGCCGCCCCCGACCTCTCCGCCGGCCCGTCCGCCGCCCCGGCCCCGGCCCCGCAGGCCGTCCCGCCGTCGGCCGCCCCGCCCCAGCCGCCGCACCCGCTGCCCGCCGGCGGCTGGGCCTCCGTCACCCCCGCCGCCCAGTCCGGCTTCCAGCCCGGCCACCCGTACGCCCCGGCCCCCGGCCAGGGCCCGGTCGGCGCGCCAGGCCCCGGGTTCGTCGGCCCCGGGTTCGTCCCCGGCCCCGCCCCCACCAACGGCTTCGCCGTCGGCTCCCTGGTCACCGGCCTGCTCCTGGTGGCCCCGGTGGCCCTGGTGTTCGGCGTCCTCGCGCTGGTCCAGATCAACCGCCGCAAGGAGCGCGGCTCCGGCATGGCGGTGACCGGCCTGGTGCTCGGCACGATCGGCACGGTGCTGATGGCCCTGCTGCTCGGCGCGGCCGATTTCAGCTCGGCGCGGGCCGGCCGCTCCGGCCTGCCCCCGAAGGCGCCGGCCGGCTCGGTGCACTGGTCCGACCTCAAGGCCGGCGACTGCTACGACTCCCCCCAGGGCGGGTCGACGGCGGACGGGGGCGGCGACGAGACGGTGTACTGGGTGCACCGGGTGGCCTGCACCGAGCCGCACCACGGCGAGGTGGCGGGCACCGCCGACCTCCTGCTCGGCGCCGGCGCCTACCCGGGCGAGCGCGCGGCCCGCGAGTCGGCCGGCCGGCTGTGCCGCCAGGTGCTGAGCGGCTACGCGCTCGACCAGTGGGCCGTCCCCGACGGCATGGAGGACGTCTACCTCTACCCGACCGAGAAGAACTGGGCGTCCGGCTCGCGGTACGTGACCTGCGCCTACGAGGACCGCGAGGACCGGCACCGGGGCACCGTCCGCACCGACCGCAGCCGCCTGACCGCGCCCCAGCTGGCCTACCTGGAGGCCGCCCGGACCTTCAACGACGACTACCTGGACCAGCCGGAGCGGGAGGTCGCCGAGGCCGAGGCCGACTATCGGGCCTGGGCGCGCCGGGTGGCCTCCGCCTCCCGCACCCAGGCGGCGGTGCTGGCCAGGACGGGGGTGGCCTGGCCGGCCGACGTCCAGCCGAGGATCGCCAAGCTGGCCGAGGCCAAGTCGCAGGCGGCCGCCGCCTGGGACGCCGCGGCCTCCGGCACCGACCTGGCGGGCGACCTCCGCAAGGCCAGGGCACTGGAGGCCAGGACGACGCCGACGGCCCTGGAGATCCGCCGGGGGCTGGACCTGTCGACCGGGGAGCAGGCGCCCGACCTGCGGGTCTGAGCCGTCCGGAGGCGCGGTTACCGGCCGTTGACCGGGCCCGTACCTGCCGGTAACCCGCCGGCCGTACGGTCGTGGGCACGTCCCCGGCCCGACCCCCACGCGAGCCGGGGACCAGCCCGTCCGCCCCGGGGCGGACGGCCCGCGGGAGCCCCCGGTACCCTCCGGCCATGGGTACCCACCGGGTGATGCGGCAGGACGACAACGGCAACCGCTTCCTGGTCGCCAAGGACCTCGACCGGGCGGAGGCCCGGCGGCTGGCCGCCGAGTTCGAGGCCCGCGGCCACAAGCAGCTGTACTGGGTCGAGGAGGACGGGGAGGCGGCCCGGCCCGAACCGGCGGACGGGACGGTCCGCAACGCCTGAGCCCTCCGCGGCCCCGAGCCCTCCGCGAACGCCCGGGCCCGACGGCAGACCGTAGGGTCGGGCCCATGGACGCGACCCACGACCCCGCCCCCGCCGACGCCCCCGCCACTTCGCCCCGGATCGTGGTCGGCGGTGCGCTGGTCCACCGCGGCCGGGTGCTCGCCGCCCGGCGCAGCGCGCCCGAGGCGGTGGCCGGCCGGTGGGAGTTCCCCGGGGGGAAGGCCGAGCCGGGGGAGACCGAGGCGCAGGCGCTGGAGCGGGAGCTGCTGGAGGAGCTCGGCGTCCGGGCGCGTGCGCTGGTCCGGCTGCCGGGCGCGTGGGCCGTGCGCCCCGGCCTGGAGCTGCGCTTCTGGGCCGCCGAATTGCTGTCCGGCGAGCCGCGCGCACTGCAGGACCACGACGCGCTGCGCTGGCTGGGCCCGGACGAGCTGGACGCCGTGGACTGGATCGACCACGACCGTGACGTGCTGCCGCACGTCGCCCGGCTGCTCGCGGGCGCCCCGGCGGGCGCCGCCGACAGCGCGTCGGCGGTGGGCGACGCGCAGTCCGCCGGGTAGGTCAATCGGACAAGACGACCCGGGGGCCGGGATAGCCTGGATGCTGCTGGGTATGTCACTTTTCGGCACTATTCGTCACCATCGGTGAGCCGTCCCCAGCCGGCGACGCCGATCCCGACCAGAGCCGGAGGCCCCGTCGGTGTCGAGTACCGGGAACGGCGGCGGGGGAGAGCGGCGGGCAGGCTCCGCGGGGAGCGCCGCCGCCCGCGCCCGACTGCGCCGCGCCGCCCGTCCGGCCGCCCCCCAGTCGCCGGCCGCCCGCCGCCGGGGCACCGTCGAGGCCCCCGACACCGCGCGGCCCGACACCGTACGGCCCGACCAGCCGGCGCCGACCCTGGCGGTGGCCGAGCCGGGCACCCGGGGCGGCCTGCGCGGACGCCCCGCCCGGCCCTTCCCCGGCGGTCCGGCCGATGCCACGGGCACCCCCGGCACGCCCGCCGGCGGCAGCCTGCTGGACATGCTCAAGGTCGCCATCGCGATCCTGGACACCGCGGGCCGGGTGGTGCTCTGGAGCCCCGCCGCCGAGGAGCTGCTCGGCTGGCCGAACGAGCTGCTGGTCGGCCGCCGGATCGAGGAGCTGATCCCCGACCGGGAGCAGGTCGCCCGGATCCGGGGCGCGATCCAGGACACCCTGCGGCACGGCCGCTGGGCCGGCTACGCCGAGCTGCGCGACCGGGACGGCGCCCCGGTCGCCGTGGACGCCCGGATCTCCCTCCTGGTGGACGGCGACGGCACCCCGTTCCTCCAGGTCAACATGGCCGAGGCGGCCGCCGTCCAGGCCGTCGAACGGGACCTCGCGGTGCGCGACGCGCTGTTCGAGCAGTCCCCGCTGGGCATCGCCATCATGGACACCGGCCTGCGCTACACGGCCGTCAACCGGACCCTCGCCGAGATGAACGGCGTCGCCCCGGACGACCACGTCGGCCGCACCACCGGCGAGACCCTGCCGGAGCGGGCCGCCGACGAGATCACCGCCATCCAGCGCCAGGTGCTGGCCACCGGCGAGCCGGTCATCGACGTCACCCTGGCCTCCCCGGTCACCACCCGGGCCGGCTACCGCTCGATCTCCTACAGCCGGATGACGGACCGCTCCGGCCGGGTGCTCGGCATCTCCGGCACCGTGATGGACGTGACCGAGCGCTACCGGGCGGTCGCCAAGGTCGAGCACGCCCGGCGCCGGCTCTCGCTGCTCAACGAGTTCGGCTCCCGGGTCGGCGACCTGCTGGACGCCTCCCGGATCGCCCAGGAGCTGGCCGGCTCGGTCGTCCCCCGGCTGACCGACCACTCGGCGGTGGTCCTGCTCCAGGCCGTCGCGCACGGTGACGACCTGCCCCGGCACGGCCACGACCGGCGCACCTCGCTGCTCCAGCTCGGCACCGCCTCCGTCCAGGACGGCCCCGAGGTGGACGTGATGCTGCGCCGCGGCGCCCGGATCACCTTCGCCGAGGAGTCGGTCTGCGGCCGGGTGCTGCGCACCGGCGTGCCCGAGCTGCTGTCCGGCGCCGACCAGCTGGACGACGTCACCTACCCCGGAGACCCGAAGATGCAGGCCGCCCGGGACCTGGGCGTGCACTCGATGCTGGTCGTGCCGCTGCGCGCCCGCGGCATCGTGATCGGCCTGCTGCTGGTCAGCCGGGCCGGCTACCGCGAGGGCTTCGACCGGGACGACCTGGCCTTCACCGTCGAACTGGCCGACCGGGCCGGCAGCTCGCTGGACAACGCCCGCCTCTACGCCCGCGAGCGCACCGCCGCGCTCACCCTCCAGCGCACCCTGCTCCCGCAGCAGGTCCCGCAGCCCACCGGCGTCGAGGTCGCCTACCGGTACGTGCCCGGCAGCAGCGGCACCGAGGTCGGCGGCGACTGGTTCGACGTCATCCCGCTGCCCGGCGACCGCACCGCGCTGGTGGTCGGCGACGTGATGGGCCACGGCCTGCGGGCCGCCGCCACGATGGGGCGGCTGCGCACCGCCGTCCGGGTGCTGGCCGCCCTCGACCTGCCGCCGGACGTCCTGCTGCGGCACGTCCACGAGCTGGCCGACGACCTCGCCCAGGGCCCGGACGAGGCGCTGCTGGCCACCTGTGTCTACGCGGTCTTCGACCCGGCGACGGCCCGGCTCACCGTCGCCAAGGCCGGGCACATCCCGCCGGTGCTGGTGGTGCCGGGCGAGGACGCCGCGGAGCCGACCCGCACCGGCGGCCCGCTGCCCGGCGGCGCCGGCCGCATCCTCGACCTGCCCTCCGGCGCCCCGCTCGGGGTGGGCGGAGTCCCGTTCGAGTCGGTCGAACTGAAGATCCCCGAGGGCAGCCTGCTGGCGCTGTGCACCGACGGCCTGGTCGAGTCCCGGGACAAGGACCTGGACGTCGGCCTCGGCCGGCTGGTCACCGTGCTCCAGGGGCCGCACGCCTCCATCCAGGCCGCCTGCGAGGCGGTGCTGGACACCATGGAGCAGGGCCGGGAGCCGGACGACGTCGCGCTGCTGCTGGCCCGGCTCGGCCATGGCCAGGCCGGCACCCCGACGGTGGGCTGGACCCTGCCGGCCGAGCCCACCGCCGTCTCCCGGGCCCGCCGGCTGGTCCGCGCCACGCTCGTCGAGTGGGGCGTCGAGGAGCTCACCGACACCGCCGAGCTGCTGGTCAGTGAGCTGGTCACGAACGCCATCCGGTACGCCAGCGCCCCCATCGGGGTGCGGCTGACGCTCGGTGAGACGCTGCTGGTCGAGATCTCCGACCCGCTGCCCGACCCGCCCCGGGAGCGGCACGCGGCCGAGGCCGACGAGGGCGGGCGCGGTCTGGAGCTGGTCCACCGGCTGGCACTGCGCTGGGGCGCCCGGGCCGAGGGCATCGGCAAGGTGGTCTGGTTCGAGCAGGCGCTGCCGGGTAGTGAGCCCGATGGATCGTGAGCGGAACGAACAGCAGGGGAGCGGGGTCGCATATGCCATCGGGCGCTCAGGGGGAGCGCGCGCTCCGGAAGGGGGCGCGAGCGTGGCATTGTGGTTGCGCGGGCGGTAGGACAAAAACCTTCGCCCGATCTGATGTTGTGATGTTGAGGGCGTGTGAACGTACCCCTCGATGATGAATACTCGGTCTTCTCGACATCCGGACGGTCGCGGGTTGGAGGGGTCGGTCCGTTGAACAGCACTCCGGCGCGGAGCGTGTCGCCGAGCAGCAGCGGTCATGCCGCTGTACCCGGGCAGGCCGGTTCCGCGCACCTGTCCGTACCGGACGGCGCGGTCGCCGGGCGCGGCCACCACCCCGTCGCCGAGGACCGCGCCTGGGGCGCCGGCGACCCCGGCTCGATCTACGACTACATCCGGGTCGCCACCTTCGCGATCGGCCCCGACGGGCGGATCAGCCAGTGGAGCGAGCGCGCCGCCGAGTTCTTCGGCATCCCGGCCGCCGAGGCCGTCGGCGCCGACCCGGTCACCACCTTCGTCCCCCGCGAGCTCTGGCAGCGCGGCCGGGCCCGGCTGGAGCGCACCCTGGCGGGCGAGGAGTGGGTCGGCACCACCCCGTACCGGGACGCCGACGGTGGCGAGGGCCTCGCCGAGCTCTACCTGATGCCCGACAGCGCCCTGCCCACCGCGGGCGCCACCTGCCTGGCCGTCGACCTCGGGCGGCTGCGCCGGATCGAGACCGACCTGGCCGCCTCCGAGGCCGTCTTCGGGCAGACGCCCACCGGCTTCGTGCTGTTCGACGACCGGCTGCGGCTGCAGCGGGTCAACGACGCCTTCGCCTCCGGGATGGGACTGGTCCCCACCGACCTGGAGGGCCTCACCCCGCACGACCTCTTCCCGCCGTCCGAGGCCGACCGGCTCACCGCCGCCCTGCGCAAGGTCGTGGCCACCGGCGAGCCCGTCTTCGACCTGCGCTTCCACGGCGCCGTCCCGACCCGCGAGGGCAACCGGCTCTGGGCCGTCTCGCTGTACCGCCTGAACGGCTCCGCCGGGCAGACCATGGGCGTCGCCGGGCAGGTCTCCGACGTCACCAGCCGGCACGTCGCCGAGCGCGAGGCCGACGGGGTGCGCCGCAACCTGGCCCTGCTCAACGAGGCCAGCGCGCACATCGGCTCCACGCTCGACCTGGAGACCACCGCCAAGGAACTGCTGGACGTCGTCGTCCCGCCGTTCTGCGACCTCGCGACCGTCGACCTCTACACCGCGCTGCTCTCCGGCGAGACCGTGCCCAGCGCCGGCCGGCTCGGCGACACCGTGCTCACCGACGGCAGCGGCGAACTGCGCCGGGTCGCCGTCTCCAGCGTGGTCGGCGGCGCCTCCTCGGTGCTCGGCTCGGTCACCGGCCTGCCGATCGCCGAGGCCGGCGGCACCCTCTGCTACCCGCGCCGCTCCCCGCACGCCCGGGCGCTGCGCACCGGCCGCAGCGTCGTCCCCGAGCCCGGGCGCGACCCGCTGCTGCGCTCCACCCTGATCGTCCCGCTGGTCGCCCGCGACCAGGTGCTCGGCCTCGTCCAGCTCTCCCGGGCGATCGGCAGCGAGCCCTTCGACGCCCGCGACGTCGCGATCGCCGAGGAACTGGTCGCCCGCGCCGCCGTCTGCATCGACAACGCCCGGCTCTACCGGCGCGAGCACGAGCGGGCGCTGATCCTCCAGCGCAGCCTGCTGCCCCCGGGCAACCCGGCCGCCAGCGGCCTGGAGATCGCCTGCCGCTACCTGCCCAGCAACAACAACACCGAGGTCGGCGGCGACTGGTTCGACGTCATCCCGCTGCCCGGCAACCGCACCGCGCTGGTCATCGGCGACGTGATGGGCCGCGGACTGCGCGCCGCCGTCGCGATGGGCCAGCTGCGCACCGCCGTCCGCACCCTGGCGATGCTCGACCTCGACCCCGCCGAGGTGCTCGGCGCCCTGGACGAGATCGCCCGCGGCCTCGGCGACGACTCGGTGCCGGCCGGCCCGCCCACCCCGTACGGGCGGCTCACCTCGACGGCCGACGAGGAGGCCCGCGAGGTCTACCTGGCGACCTGCGTCTACGCGGTCTACGACGCCGTCACCCGCCGCTGCGTCTTCGCCAACGCCGGCCACCTGCCGCCCGTCCTGCTCAGCCCCGGCGAGAGCTCCCGGATGCTCGACGTGCCGCCCGGCCTGCCGCTCGGCGTCGGCGGCGAGCCCTTCGAGGAGGTCGAGCTGACCCTCCCGGACGGCGCCGTGCTCGCGCTCTACACCGACGGCCTGGTGGAGAGCCGCAAGCACCAGCTGGACGAGGGCCTGCGGGCCTTCCGCTCCGCGCTCTCCGACGGGGGCAAGGGGCTGGAGGACCTCTGCGACCACGTGCTCGGCGAGCTCAACCCGCACCACGGCGAGGACGACATCGCCCTGCTGATGGCCAAGGTGCACGCCTTCCCCGAGGACGCCGTCGGCAACTGGTTCCTGCCGCCCGAGCCCACCTCGGTGGCCAAGGCCCGCGAGCTGGCGTGCAGCTGGCTGCTCGCCCGGGGGCTGGACGAGCTGGTCGACACCACCGAGCTGCTGGTCAGCGAGCTGGTCACCAACGCGCTCAAGCACGGGCGGGGCGAGATCCGGCTGCGGCTGCTGCGCGAGCGCGGCCTGGTCTGCGAGGTCTGGGACGACGGCTACGCGCAGCCCCGGCAGCGGCGCGCGCAGGAGACCGACGAGGGCGGGCGCGGCCTGCAGCTGGTCAGCCTGCTGGCCGAGCGCTGGGGCAGCCGGCGCACGCCCAAGGGCAAGATCGTCTGGTTCGAGCTCGGCCTCTAGCCGCCGGATCGGTGGGCCGGACGGGTGCAGTCGCCCGGCCGCCCGCCGTGTCGGCACGGGCCGGGCGCCCGGGGCGGCGTTCGATGGCCGCCATGCGCGTCCGCCAGCTCACCGCCGCAGCCGCCGCGCTGCTGCTCGCCGCCGGTCTCGGCGGCTGCACCGACGACCCGGGCCCCGCCCGCACCCCCGCCGCCGTGCCCGCCCCGGCCGAGCCCACCGCCACCACCGGGGACGTCGGGCCGGTCGACCGCGCCGCCGTCCGGGACGGCGGCACGCTGCGCTGGGCCCTCGACCGCGTCCCGGCCACGCTGAACGTCTACCAGGGCGCGGCGACCGCCGACTCGGCGCTGCTCGCCCACGCGCTGTACCCCTCGCTGTTCCGGCCCGACGAGCACGGTCGGCTCGCCCCCGACCCGGACTACCTGGAGGGCGCCGAGTCCACCCCGCCCGGGCAGTCGCCGCAGGTGGTGACGTACCGGCTGAACCCGCGCGCCGTCTGGAGCGACGGCACCCCGGTCTCGGCCGCCGACCTCGACGCCCAGCGGACCGCGCTGTCCGGCCTGGACCCCGCGTACCGGGGCGGGCGGGCGGCCGGGTACGACGCCGTCGAGTCGGTCGCCCCGGGCGCCGACCCGCACGAGGTGCGGGTGACCTTCCGGCGGCCGTACGCGGAGTGGCGCTCGTTGTTCGGGCCGCTCTACCCGGCCGCCGAGACGGCCACCCCGGCCGACTTCGACCGGGCGCTGACCGGCGGCGACCGGCCGAGCGCCGGGCCGTACACCCTCTCCCGGTACGACGCCGAGGGCGGGACGGTCACCGTGGTGCGCAACCCGCTCTGGTGGGGCGAGCCGGCGAAGGCCGACCGGATCGACTTCCTCGCCTCGCCGCCCGAGCAGCGGCTGGACGCGCTGGACCAGGACCGGCTGGACGTCGCCCCGCTCACCGCGGCGGTGGACCGGGCGGTGCCGGCCCCGGCCGCCGATGCCTCCTCCGCTCCCGCCTCCGCCTCACCCTCCGTCGCGCCGCCGCCCGAGGCCGCGCCCGAGTCGGCGGCGCTGGCGCTGCGGCGGGCCGAGTCGCTGCCCGGCGTCACCGTGCACCGGGCCGCTGCGGCCTCGCTCACCCAGCTCACCCTCAACGCCGAGCGCGCCCCGCTGACCGACCCGCTGGTGCGCCGGGCCCTCACCCGGGCCGTCGACCGGCAGCGGATCGCCGCCGCCGCGCTCACCCCGCTCGGCCTGCCCGCCGCACCGCTGGGCAGCCACCTGCTCGCCGGCGACCAGGAGGGCTACCGGGACAACAGCGGCGCGGTCGACCAGGCGGACCCGGGCCTGCTGCTGGACGAGGCGGGCTGGATGCGGCCCACCGGCGGGGGCGTCCGGAGCAGGGGCGGCAAGCCGCTCTCCCTCTCGCTGCTGCTCCCGGCCGGTTCGGCGACCGCCAAGCGCACCGCCGACGCGCTCACCGCCGGCCTCGGGGACGCCGGGATCGCGGTGCGACAGGTGCCCGTGCCCGCCGAGTCCTTCGTCGGGGAGCACCTGGCGGCCGGGGACTACGACCTCGCGCTCTTCTCCCGGCCGGTCGGCCCCAGCCCGGCGAGCGAACAGCGCCCCGCCTACGCCAAGCCCCGGCCGGACCCCGACGGCGTGCCGGACCCGGGCGGCAACTTCGGCCGCGGCGGCACCGAGGAGATCGACCGGCTGTTCGACCGGGCGGCCGCCGAACCGGACCCGGCGGCCCGGCTCGACCTGCTCCAGGAGGCGGACGTACGGATCTGGCAGCTCGGGCACTCGGTGCCGCTCTACCAGCGGCCGGAGCTGGTCGGGGTCCGGACCGGGGTGGTCGGCGCGGGCGCGTACGGCTTCGGGTGGCCGCGCTTCCAGGACGTGGGCTGGGGCGGGTAGGGCTTCCCCGGCGGGGCGGCGCACGGCGTCGGGGGTCCCCCCCCCGGTACCCCTCCCGGGGGGGCCGCCCCGGGGGGGGGGCGGGCCCGCGGGGCACCAACTGCAAGGGGCCCGGGCCCCCACGCCCGGTGGGC
>NZ_JBHVEU010000283.1:0-11650 GCF_042802075.1 Kitasatospora sp. NPDC057518 | reverse complement strand
AGACAGGCCGCACCGCGCCCCGGCGGTGGGCGCCCGGGCGGCGCGGCCGGCCGTCCTCGGCCAGCCGCTGGGCCACCCGCAGGCAGCGCAGGTCCAGGAAGGCGTCGAACAGCTCGCCGCGGCGCACCGGCCCGTCGCGCAGCCCCTGGGCCCACAGCTCCCCGGCCAGCCGGACGGCCAGCGGGTGCCCGCCGTCCCCGGCGGCGGCCGGGTCACCCGGCGGCAGCCCGTACCGGCGGCGCACCCGCTCGGCCGCCTCGGGGGGCAGCGGGCCGAGCCGCTGCCCGGCCAGGCTCGGCCCGTCCGGGCCGCGGCCGTCCATCCGTACGGTGGGGGCGCTGCCCAGATCGCCGTCCGGGTGCGGTTCGGCGGTACGGCGGGGGCCGGGCGTGCCGCTCCCCCAGGTCTCGGCCGCGAGCCGCTCCCAGAGCTCCTCGCCGCAGGCGGTGACCAGCCGGGCGCCGCAGCCGGTCAGCCACTGGCCGGCGCCGCGCAGCCAGCGCGCGTCCACCGCCAGCGGGGCCTCCTCGGGGCCGTCCAGGACCACCAGCAGGGGCCGTCCCGCCGCCGCGCACAGCGCCGCCACCGGCTCCGGCGCGGGCGCCGGGGTGCCGAGTCCGGCCGCGGCGGCGGCCAGCACCCGCTCCAGCGGCTCGGCGAGCGAGCGGTCCCCGGCCCGCAGGTCGGCGCCGCGCAGCCAGAGGGTGGGCAGCGGGTGGGCGCCGCCGTGCCGGCGGGCGGCCAGCGCGGCCAGTTCGGTGGTGCGTCCGCTGCCGGGGGCGCCGACCAGCGCGGTGACGGTCGCGGCCGGCTCGTCCCCGGCGAGGCCGTCCGGCCGGTCCACCCGGTCGGCGGCCAGGTCGGCCACCCGGGCCGGCCCGGCACCGGCGGCCGTCACCTGGGCGGCGGTCAGCCGCAGCACCCCGGCCAGGTTGAGCGCCGGGCCGTAGCCGGGCACCGCCGCCGCGTTGCTCGCCAGCAGCCCGGCCAGCGCCCCGGCGGCCGCCGTCCCGCCCACGGGGCCCGCTCCCACCGCCACGGCCGGCAGCGCCCCGCCGTGCCGGGGGTCGCGCAGGGCGGGCGCGGCCAGCGCGACCACCGCCCCGCTGCGGGCGTCCAGCACCGGCGAGCCGGCCGGCACCGCGACCCCGCCGACCACCGGCACGTCCAGCAGCAGCACCCCGCCCAGCCGGTGCCCGCCGTACACCACGCCGGTGACCCCGAGCAGCCCGCAGCGCAGCGCGACCACCCGGCCGTCCTCCCCCGCCAGCGCGGGCAGCAGCACCTCGTGCCCGGCCGCGACGGCGGCCAGCGGCAGCGGCGGCACCGGCAGCCCGCCGACCGCCTCGGTGCGCAGCAGGGCGAGCCCGTGCCCGGGCAACGGCAGCACGGCGTCCGGGCCGAGCACCCTGGTCTGCCCGCCGGGGGTGTGCAGGACGACCCGGTCCAGTCCGGCCACGCTCTCGTGTGCCGTCAGCACGCCCCCCTGCGGGTCGACGACGAACCCTAAGCCGTGCAGCCGCCCGTTGAGGTCGCGGATCCGCAGCAGGTACCGCCCCGGATCGCCCTCCAGAAACCCCGGCATCCCATGCCCCCTCGACCGTCGCTCGCCCGCCGCCCGGAGCCTGCCCGCGCGGGAGGCGGTCCGACCGCGCCCGCGCCGCTCACCACGGGCGTTCACTCCGCGCGCTCCCTCGTGCGGGTGAAAGGGGGTCCGGGAACGGGAAAGCCCCCGTCGGGACGATTCCCGACGGGGGCTCCGAACAGCGGGGGCGTCAGCCGACGAAGACCGCGACCGGCTTCGCCTGCCCGCCCTTCTCCTCGACCAGCGCGAGGAAGCGCCCGTCCGGCCCGAACACCGCGATCGGCCCGTCCACGCCCATCCCGGGCGCCTTCAGCCGGGCGCCGTGCGACAGCTTCTCCGCCGAGGCCTCGTCCAGGTCCCAGCGCGGGAAGGCGGCCGCCGCGGCCTCGCCGATCGGCAGCACCTCGAGACCCTTGGCGGACTCGCCGGTGACGTCGGCCTCCAGCTGCTCCAGGGTGCGCGCCGACTCCACCCCGTACGGCCCGACCCTGGTGCGCCGCAGCGCGGTCAGGTGCCCGCCGACGCCCAGCCCGGCGCCCAGGTCCCGGGCCAGGGCCCGGATGTAGGTGCCGGAGGAACACTCGACGGTGACGTCCAGGTCGATCACCGGCGTGCCGTCCTCGGCGACCGCCGCGCGCTGCCCGTGCACGGTGAAGGAGTGGATCGTGGTCGGCCGGGCCGCGAGCTCGAAGTCCTCGCCCTCGCGCACCCGCGCGTACGAGCGCTTGCCGTCGATCTTGATCGCGCTGACCTTGGACGGCACCTGCATGATCTCGCCGGTGAGCGCCGCGATCCCGGCGTCGATCGCCTCCCGGGTGACGGCGTCGGCCGGGGCCGAGGCGGTGACCTCGCCCTCGCGGTCGTCGGTGACGGTGGTCTGGCCGAGCCGGATGGTCGCCTCGTAGGTCTTGGCGGTGAGCATCAGGTGGCCGAGCAGCCGGGTGGCCCGCTCGACGCCGATCACCAGGACGCCGGTGGCCATCGGGTCCAGGGTGCCGGCGTGCCCGACCTTCCGGGTCCCGGCCAGCCACCGCAGCTTGGCGACGACCCCGTGCGACGTGATGCCCTCAGGCTTGTCGACGATCACCAGGCCGTCCGGGCCGGTGCCTTTGCGCTTCATCGGGTTCTTTCTCTCAACAACAACAGCAGAGATGATCAACGTACCGGTCGCAGGGCGCCCCGGAACCGCTCGACCACCGCGGCCACGTCCTGCCGGACGCTGAATCCGGCCGCGAAGACGTGCCCCCCGCCGCCCAGTTCGGCACAGGCCGCGGCGACGTCCACCGCGCCCTTGGAACGCGAGGAGCCGCGCAGCGTGCCGTCCGGGTCCTGCTTGAGCACCAGCGCCACCTCGGCCTCGGCCGGGCGGCGCAGGATGTCGATCAGCCCCTCGATCTCCTCGACCGTGACGCTGAACAGCGCGAGGTCCTGGTACGGCACCCAGGTCCACACCAGGCCCAGCCCGTCCGCCGCCTCCGGCTCGTAGACGGCCCGGTCGAGCGCGCCCGCGAGCACCTTGAGGTAGCCGAAGGAGGAGGTGTCCCACAGCTGCCGGGCGATCAGGTCGTGCCGGATGCCGGTGGCCAGCAGCCGGGCGGCCAGCTCGTGGGTGGCGGGCGTGGTGGCCCGGTACTTGAACGAACCGGTGTCGGTGGCGACACCGGTGTAGAGGCAGGTGGCCAGCTCCTGGTCCAGCTCCACGCCGAGCCGGCGCAGCAGTTCGTCGACCAGCACGGCGGTGGCCGGCGCGGTCGGGTCGATCAGCTGGTGGGTGCCGAAGCCCGGGTTGGAGGCGTGGTGGTCGAGCACCACCAGGACGGGCGCGGCGAAGGCCTTGGCGTGCAGCAGGCCGAGCCTGCTCTCCGCGGCCACGTCGAAGCAGAGCACCAGTTCCGGCACGTCCGGCACCTCGACGGCCGGCACGATCAGCTCCTGGCCGGGCAGGAAGGCCAGCGACTCGGGCACGACCTGCGGGTCGTCGCCGAAGGAGACCCGCACCTGCTTGCCGAGCGCGCGCAGCGCCAGCGCCGCCGCCAGCGAGGAGCCCAGCGCGTCGCCGTCCGGGCAGATGTGGCAGATCAGGTCGATCGAACGGGCCCGCCCGATCTCCGCCACCACCTGCTGCCAGAGCAGCTCGAACCCGCTCTCCTCGGCGCGCGGGCCCGGAAGCGCCACGAGGGCACCCTCCACCGTGCTGGTGGAGGACGCCCCCGTGGTCGATCCGGCTCGCGAGGCGGCCTGCGCCGGCTCACCCGCCATGACTACTCGTCCTCGTCGTCACGCTCGGCCGCCGGAACCCGGTACGGGTCCGCCTCGCCGGCGTAGCTCGCCCCCGCGGCCCGGGTGCGCACGGCGGCGTCCGAGTTGCGGGCCCGGTCGAGCAGGTCGTCGATGTTCCGGGCGTTGTCCGGCAGCGCGTCCGCGACGAAGGTCAGCGTCGGGGTGAAGCGCACCCCGATCTTGCCGACCTCGGAGCGGATCACGCCCTTGGCGCTCTCCAGCGCGGCCGCGGTGGCCTCGCGCTCGGTCTCGTCACCGAAGACGGTGTAGAAGACGGTGGCCTCGCGCAGGTCCCCGGTCACCCGGGTGTCGGTGATGGTCACGAACCCCAGTCGGGGATCCTTGATCCGCCGCTCCAGGGTCTGGGCGACGACCACCTGGATGCGGTCGGCGAGCTTGCGCGCCCTAGCGGTGTCGGTCACGTTGCCTCCTCGTGCAATGGGCCCGGTACCCGGGAGAACTGCGCACCCGTCGGGGCCCACGCCCCAAAGTACCGGCCCGCGCCCGGCCTTGCGGGCGCTCTCGGTCCTGATCCGTGTGAGAACGGCGACTTCCGTCGGCCGGCTCCACGGTCCTCATTCGTCGTCGTCGTTGTGGTACCGCCGCCTCGCGGAGAGGAGCTGTACCTCGGGGCGGCCGGCGACCAACCGCTCACAGCTGTCCAGGACCTCGGCGACGTACCCGGCTTCGCCGGAGACCACCGCGAGGCCGATCTCGGCCCGGCGGTGCAGGTCCTGGTTCCCGGTCTCGGCAGCGCACACGCTGTACTTGCGCTGCAGTTCGGCCACGATGGGCCGCACGATCGAACGCTTCTCCTTGAGCGAGTGGACGTCGCCCAGCAGCAGGTCGAAGGTGAGTGTTCCCACGAACATGTATGACAGGTCTCGCCGACCTGGAAGGCCTCGGGGAGCAGCCCGGAAACGGGCTGGCGCCACTGTGTGACTACCCCGGACCCTACACAGCGAGACCGGGGCCGGTCGACGGAAATACCACCCGTCGACCGGCCCCGGCTGACACCGACTAGGCGCGCGGCTTCTCACGCATCTCGTAGGTCTCGATGATGTCCTCGACCTTGATGTCGTTGAACGACCCCAGGGTGACACCGGCCTCGAAGCCCTCGCGGACCTCGGTCGCGTCGTCCTTGAAGCGGCGCAGACCCTCGATGGTGAGGCTCTCCGCCACGACCTTGCCGTCGCGGATGAGGCGGGCCTTGGCGTTGCGGCGGATGATGCCGTCGCGGACCAGGACACCGGCGATGTTGCCGAACTTGGAGGAGCGGAAGACCTCGCGGATCTCCGCGGCGCCGAGGCGCACCTCCTCGTACTCCGGCTTGAGCATGCCCTTGAGGGCGTTCTCGATCTCCTCGATCGCCTGGTAGATGACCGAGTAGTACCGGACGTCCACGCCTTCCTTGTCGGCCGCGGCGCGCGCACGGCCTTCGGCGCGCACGTTGAAGCCGATGATGATGGCGTCCGAGCCCATCGCCAGGTCCACGTCGGACTCGGTGATGGCACCCACACCGCGGTGCAGGACCCGGAGCTCGACCTCCTCGCCCACGTCCAGCTTGACGAGGGCGTCCTCGAGGGCCTCGACCGAACCGGAGACGTCACCCTTGATGATGAGGTTGAGCTGCTCGATGGAGCCGGCGGCGATGGCCTTGTCCAGGTCCTCCAGGGACACCCGGACCCGACGCTGCGCGAAGGCGGCGTTGCGGTCGCGGGCCGAGCGCTTCTCGGCGATCTGACGGGCGGTACGGTCCTCGTCGACGACGATGAAGCTGTCGCCGGCGCGGGGCACCGAGGTCAGACCGAGCAGCAGCACCGGACGGGACGGGCCCGCCTCGGCGAGGTTGTTGCCGTTCTCGTCCAGCATGGCGCGGACGCGGCCGTAGGCGTCGCCCACGACGATCGAGTCACCGACGCGGAGGGTACCGCGCTGGACCAGGACGGTCGCCATGGCGCCGCGGCCCTTGTCCAGGTGGGCTTCGATCGCAATACCCTGCGCGTCCTGCTCGGGGTTGGCCCGCAGGTCCAGCGAGGCGTCCGCGGTCAGGACCACGGCCTCCAGCAGCTGGTCGATGTTCAGGCCCTGGCGCGCGGAGATGTCGACGAACATGGTGTCGCCGCCGTACTCCTCGGCCACCAGGCCGAACTCGGTCAGCTGACCGCGGACCTTGGTCGGGTCGGCGCCCTCGACGTCGATCTTGTTGACCGCGACCACGATCGGCACACCCGCGGCCTTGGCGTGGTTCAGCGCCTCGACCGTCTGCGGCATGACACCGTCGTTGGCCGCGACCACCAGGATCGCGATGTCGGTGGACTTGGCACCACGGGCACGCATGGCGGAGAACGCCTCGTGACCCGGGGTGTCGAGGAAGGTGATCGGGCGCTCTTCGCCGTTCACCATCGTCGCCACCTGGTAGGCACCGATGTGCTGGGTGATGCCACCGGCCTCGCCGGCCACCACGTTGGACTTGCGGATCGCGTCCAGCAGGCGGGTCTTACCGTGGTCGACGTGACCCATGACGGTGACGACCGGCGGGCGCGGGGCCAGCTGGTCCTCGTCGCCCTCGTTGGCACCGAAGTCGATGTCGAACGACTCCAGCAGCTCGCGGTCCTCGTCGTCCCGGCTGACGATCTCCAGCTGGAAGCCCATCTCGCCGGCCAGCAGCTCGAGGGTCGCGTCGGAGACCGACTGGGTCGCGGTGACCATCTCACCGAGGTTGAACATGACGGAGACGAGCGCGGCCGGGTTGGCGTTGATCTTCTCCGCGAAGTCCATCAGCGAGGCGCCGCTCGACAGGCGAACGGTCTGGCCGTTGCCGCGAGGCAGCATCACACCGCCGACGGACGGGGCCTGCATGGCCTCGTACTCCTGGCGCTTCGCCCGCTTCGACTTGCGACCGCGAGCCGGGCGACCGCCCGGGCCACGACCGAAGGCACCCTGCGTGCCACCACGGGCACCCGGGCCACCGGGACGACCGCCGAAGCCGCCGGGACGGGGGCCGAAGCCGCCGCCACCACCGGGGGCGCCGCCACCCGGACGCGGACCGCCGAAGCCGCCGCCACCGGCCGGACGCGAGCCCGGACCGGCCGGACGACCCTGGAAGCCGGGACGGGCACCGCCGGCGCCGCCCGGACCACCCGGACGGCCACCGGGGCCACCGGGACCACGGCCACCGGGGCCCGGACGCGGGCCGGCCGGACGCTGCGGCATCATGCCCGGGTTCGGGCGCGGCATGCCGGACGGGGACGGCGCGCCGGGGCGCGGACCGGCCGGACGCGGCATGCCGTCGGGACGCGGGGCGCCACCCGGACGGGGGGCACCGGCACCCGGGGCACCGGCGGGACGCGGACGGTCGCCACCGGGACGCGGCGCACCGGCACCCGGAGCGCCGGCGGGACGCGGACGGTCGCCACCGGGACGCGGCGCACCGGCACCCGGGGCACCGGCGGGACGCGGACGGTCGCCGCCCGGACGCGGACGGTCGCCACCCTGGGCACCACCCGGACGCGGAGCACCGCCCTGACCACCCTGACGGCGGTCGCCGGGGCGGCCCATGCCGGTGGCGCTACCCGAGGTGAACGGGTTGTTGCCCGGACGCGGACCGGCCGGACGCGGGCCCGGACGGGCACCGCCGGAGGCCTGGCCACCACTCGGGCGCGGGGCCTGGGCGGCGGGACGCGGGGCCTCGGCCGGAGCCGGCGAGGAGAACTCGGCCGCGGGCGCGGCCGGAGCCGCCGGAGCGGCGGGACGCGCGGCCGGACGCGGGCCCGGAGTCGGCGCGCCCGGCTTCGGGGCACCCGCTCCGGCCGCGGGGGCCGCAGGGGCGGCGGCCGGCGCGGAAGGCGCGGCGGCAGCCGGGGTCGGACGGGGACCAGGGGTCGCGCTGGGGCGCGGACCCGGGGTCGGAGCGCCCGGCTTCGGGGCACCCGAGCCGGCCGCGGGGGAGGGCGCCGCGGGCTTCCGCGGGCCCGGCTTGGCAGCGGAACCACCACCGGTGGGGGCCACACCAAGCGCGTCAGTCAACTTGCGTACGACCGGCGCCTCGATCGTCGAGGACGCCGAACGGACGAACTCGCCGAGCTCGGTGAGCTTGGCCATGACGGCCTTGCTCTCCAAGCCAAGCTCCTTGGCGAGTTCATAAACCCGGACCTTAGCCACTTCACTCCTGTCTATGAGTCCGGGGGTCTCGTCCGCCGGACTGTCGCTACTTCATGGGCGTACCCATCGCGTACTCATCGCGTACTCATCGAGAGCTCATCGCAATCTCGACCTACTTCCACATCGCGAGGTACCTGACTGGTGGCACGGCGCGCGGCTGCCCGAGCGCTGTGCTTGTTGCGGTGGTTCTCCGCCGCGCGAGCGGCGAGTGTCGCGGGAGGCCGCCCGGCTAGGGGGCTCCGCCCACCAGCTCCCCGATGAACCCGCGGAGCCGCTCGGTGTCGAGCGCGCCCTGGAGCCGGAAGGCCCGGGGGAACGCCCGACGGCGGACCGCGAGGTCGAGGCAGGCCGGATCGGGGTGCAGGTGAGCTCCCCGGCCCGGGAGTGCGCCGCGGGGATCAGGGACGCACTCGCCCTCGACCGCCGTGACACGCAACAGCTGGTGCTTGGCCGCTCGCTTGCGGCAGCCCACGCAGGTGCGTTCCGGGCGTGCTCGGACATGCGTCCGGCCAGACGAAGGCAAGTCTACCCCTCCGAAGCGACATGGCGCCGCCCCGCCGATCCCGGAGGACCGGCAGGGGCGCACACGACAACGATGATTACCGGGCCTGCGATTCCTCGGCGGGGACCTCGGTGTCCGGCCGGATGTCGATCCGCCACCCGGTCAGGCGCGCGGCCAGGCGGGCGTTCTGCCCCTCCTTGCCGATCGCCAGCGACAGCTGGTAGTCCGGCACGATCACCCGGGCGGAACGCTGGGCGGCGTCCACGATCTCCACGCTGGTCACCCGTGCGGGCGACAGGGCGGCGGCCACCATCTCCCGGGGGTCCTCGGACCAGTCGACGATGTCGATCTTCTCGCCGTGCAGCTCGCCCATCACGGCGCGCACCCGGGAGCCCATCGGGCCGATGCAGGCGCCCTTGGCGTTCAGGCCCTGGCGGCGCGACCAGACCGCGATCTTGGTCCGGTGGCCGGCCTCACGGGCGATCGCCGCGATCTCCACGCTGCCGTCCGCGATCTCCGGGACCTCCAGCGCGAACAGCTTCTTCACCAGGCTGGGGTGGGTGCGCGACAGCGTCACCGAGGCCCCGCGCACGCCGCGGCGCACGGCCACCACGTAGCACTTCAGGCGGGTGCCGTGCCGGTAGTCCTCGCCCGGGACCTGCTCCTGCGGCGGCAGGATGGCCTCCAGCTTGCCGATGTCGACCAGCACGTTCTTCGGGTCGTTGCCCTGCTGGACGACACCGGTGACGATGTCGCCCTCCTTGCCCGCGTACTCGCCGAAGGTCTGGTCGTCCGCGGCGTCGCGCAGGCGCTGCATCATCACCTGGATGCCGATGCTGGACGCGATCCGGCCGAAGCCGCTCGGGGTGTCGTCGAACTCCTTCGGCTCGACGCCCTCGTCCAGCTCCGCCGGGTCCTCCATCGCCCACACGGTGACGTGGCCGCTCTTGCGGTCCAGGTTCACCCGGGCCCGCCGGCGCGAGCCCTCGGTGCGGTGGTACGCGGTGAGGAGGGCGGACTCGATGGACTCGACCAGCAGGTCGAAGGGGATGTTCTTCTCGTTGACCAGCGTGCGCAGGGCACTCATGTCGATGTCCACGGCTACGCCTCCTCGTCTTTCGTCACGTTCGTCATGGTCGTACGGCACCGGGGGTTCACTCGGCGCCGTCCTCCCCCTCGTCGAAGTCCGCGGCCTCGTCCAGGAGCTCGTCGTCCTTGCGGTTGAACTCGACCTGGACGCGCGCCCGGGCCACCTCCGCGTACGCCAGACGGCGCTCCTTCGGACGGCCGCGTCCCTTCACCGGCTGCACCTCGACCAGTGCGCCGTCCTCGTCGGCCTCCAGCACCCGGGCGACGATCTCCCCGCCGTCCTCCAGGTGGATCTTGGCCAGCCGACCCTCGGCGCGCTGCCAGTGCCGGGGCAGGACCAGCGGACGCTCCGCACCCGGCGAGCCGACCTCCAGCAGGTACGCGTCGTCCCCCATCAGGTCCGACTCGTCCAGGGCCTCACCGACCACCCGGCTGAACTCGGCGATGGCGTCCATGTCCACGCCGCCGTCGGTGTCGACGTCGATCTGCACCTGCCGACGGCTGCCCGCCCGGGTGACCCTGACGTCCTCCAGATCCAGTCCGGCCTGCTCGGCCAGCGGCTCCAGCAACGCTCGCAGCCGGTCGGTGTGGGTGGTGCTCATCCGGGTGGACTCCTCGGCCGCGTCTGCTGTTGTCAGAAGGTCGCCCCGCGCCCCCGGTGTGCCACACCGGGTCACGGCAGCTCGGCCCAAAGCCTATCCGGTCAAGCCCCCAACCACCGATTCCGGACCTCCGCCGACCACGCCCACGCCACCCACTGCGAGCAAGCTCACACCCGGCACGGCATCCCCGAACCGCACCCGGGAACGTGGGGATTCTGTAATCATTCACGCCAACGAGGGCAGGCGGGGAGGCCGTCCTCCCGTACCCGCCCGGAGTGATCCCGATGCAGCCGCCCAGCCGACGGACCTTCCTGGCCCTCGGACTGCTCACCACCCTCACCGCCTGCACCGCCGACCCCCACGGCGCCCACCCGGCCGGCCCCACCCCACCCCGCGACCTCGACACCCCGGCCCGCCTGCGCGCGATCGCCGACACCGACCTCCTGCTCGGCGCCTACGACAGCCTGCTCACCGCCCCGGGCGCCCAGACCGCCCTGCTCCAACCGCTGCGCGACGACACCGCCCGGCACCGCGCCGCCCTCGCCCAGGGCCTGCCGAGCGCGAGCCCCTCCCCCACCGGCACCCCGTCCCGCGCCCTCCCCACCCTCCCCGAGCTGGCCCTCATCGAGCACCGGACCGCCGAGTCCCACCTCCAGGGCCTCGACGAGGTCAGCCCGCCCCTCGCCCGCCTGCTCGCCTCCGTCTCCGCCGGCAACGCCCTGCACGCCGCGGCCCTCGGCGACCAGACCCCCGTCAAAACCCCCGACGGCACCACCACCGCCGGCAGCACCACCGAACGCGCCGCCGACGCCAACGCCGCCGTCCCCGCCCTCCAAGCCGCCCTCAGCGCCGAACACGCCGCCGTCTACGGCTACGGCGTGGTCGGCGCCCACCTCCCCGACGACCCCCAGCGCACCGCCGCCCGCACCACCCACGCCGCCCACCAGGCCCAACGCGACGCCTGGCAACGCCTCCTCACCTCCGTCACCGCCGCCCCCACCCCCGCCGCCGCCGGCTACCAGCTCCCCTTCCCCGTCACCTCCCCCACCGACGCCACCAAACTCGCCGTCCACCTGGAAACCCGCCTGACCACCACCTACGCCGACCTGCTCCTCACCCTCCCCACCCCCTACCGCCCCTTCGCCGCCACCGCCCTCCGCGAAGCCACCCTCCGCGCCCACACCTGGGGCGCCCCCACCCCCGCCCTCCCGGGCATCCCCACCTGACACCCCCTTCTGGCACCCCCCTCAGCGGGCGCGCCGGGCAACGCCCACGCGCCCGCCCCCTCAGCCCCCCACCTCCCCCACCCCCACCCACCCGCCCCTCCCCTCTAGCGAGAGGGACGCGCTGCGGGAGGGGGTGGCGCAGGGGGTGGCCGCGGAGAGGGGCGTGACGGGTGATTTTCAGACTGCCGACGGCCTGAACGCC
>NZ_JBHVEU010000282.1:0-11654 GCF_042802075.1 Kitasatospora sp. NPDC057518 | reverse complement strand
GGTCGACGGACGGCCCCAGCGCGCGGGGTCACTTGTTGATGCAGGTGTTGCCGAACGCCGGGTTGAGGAGCCCGATGATGTCGATCGAGTTCCCGCAGACGTTGGCCTCCAGGTTGATCGGGACCTGAATCACGTTGCCGGACAGGATGCCGGGCGAACCGATGGCGGCCCCGTTGGCGGTGGCGTCGCCGGCGGACGCGGTGCCGGCCCCGGCGAGGACCGTCACCGCGGCGAGGGCGGTGGCGGCGAAGGTGGTACGCATACGCATTGCGTCACTCCTTGTGAGCAGAGCGGGTCGAAGTGTGACGATCACACCTCGCCCACGATCACAAGGGATGCGCTCCTCCGCACGCCGGATTCGCCCGTCTAGGGCGTGTCGCCCTCCCGACCCACCGGCTCCCCGCCCTCGGGGCCGGCGCCACCGAGCGATTCCAGCAGGTCCCGGGCCGGACGAAGGCCCGGCTCGGCCGCCACCGCGCGGTGCAGCAGCCCGAGGGCGAGCGGCCCCTCCCCGGCCGCCAGGGCCTCCAGTGCGCGGTTGTAGTCGATCCGTCCGGCGTAACGCAGCCGGAACAGCACGGACAGGTCCTCCCGGCAGGACGGGCAGCGCAGGGTCACCGGGTCCGCCGGAACCCTGCACAGCGGGCACGGCACCGGCGGGGCCCCAAGGGCCGCGACAGCGCCCCCGGCGCCCGGGACGGACACGGCGTCCACGGCGTCCACGGCGCTCATCGCGGCCCCGCCTCCTCCGGCCGGACCGGGCCGAGCGACTCCTGGGCCGGCTCGCTGCCCAGCTCCCGCTGCGCCTGCGCGTACAGGGCCAGCAGGTTCGACATGTGGGTGTTCACGTCCGCCATGTTGGGCGCCTCCACGGCCTCGTCCAGCCCGCGCAGCTCGGCCATGATCAGCTGGGCCAGGGCGGGCGAGACCATGCTCTGGGTCACGTAGATGTTGCACATGGTCAGCATCCGCATGGTGTGCCCGAGCGAGTCGCACAGCTCGTCCGCCTTGCGGGCCGAGCGCACCGCGCCGTCCCAGTCGGCGGCCTCCCGGCGCAGCCGCAGCTCGGCGGCCACCGACCGCAACCGGTCCAGGTCGCTCGGGTCGAGGAGCTTCTCGCAGTAGTGGATGAACAGGCTCAGGTACGCCTCCGAGCCGCGCACCCAGCGCTGGGCCTTGAGCTGCTGCTGGGCCCGCTCCAGCGCCGCGTCCACCGACTGGCCGCGGGTCTGCCCGGCCGCCAGGTCGTCCAGGGTGTCCATCAGCCGCTGCGCCTCGCGCATCTCGGCCTCGGTCAGCTCGCCGCCCCAGCGGTCGGTGAAGGACTCGATCTGCCGCTGCTGCTCCTCGACCTGCACCTTCAGCTCCGGGTCGAGGGTGACCCGCTCCAGCTTGACGGTCTTCTCGGCGCCGCCCTGGATCCGCACCGACAGCGTGATGGTGCGGTCCCGGTCGAGGCCGAAGGCGACCTCCACCGGGGTGCGGCCGCCCAGGCCCTCGGGCAGCCGCAGGGTGAGGTGGCCGATCAGCTCGTTCTGCTGGGCGATCTCGTGCTCGCCCTCGTAGACCGCGACCTCCAGCCGCTGCCGGCCGCTGCCGGAGACCACGAACTCCCGGCTGACCGGCGAACTCGTCGGGTAGCTGGTGTTCTTGGGGATGATGACGGCGAGGCGGCCGTCGTTCAGCTCGATGCCGAGGTTCTTCGGGGTGATGTCGAACGGGTTGGTGACCTGCGCCAGTTCGCCGCAGCCCGGGCAGACCTCGCAGCCCGGCGGGTTCACCAGGCCACAGGAGGCGCAGCGCAGGCCGACGTCCTCGGCGGCGGTGGTGGCCACCCTGGTGTGGCCCGGGGCGGCCGAGTTGAGCGGCTCGCCGCACAGCTCGCAGGCGGTGACGCCGGGGGCGGCCGGGGTGCCGCAGCGCGGGCAGTTGCCGCCGTGCACCACGGCGGTGGCCCGGGTGGCCTGCCGCGGGACCGTCCCGCCGCCGCCCGAACCGTCCAGCGCCTGCTCGCACTTGGGGCAGGAGGCCGCCCCGGCGTCGACCGGGAGGTGGCAGGTCGGGCAGGAGACCCGGTCGCCGCCGAGCAGGCCGGCGGCGCAGTTGGCGCAGTTGGAGGCGGACAGGTCGCCGGGGGCCCGGCACTCGGGGCACTCCACCTCGCCGACCAGCGCGGACTGCACGGCCGCGCCGAGCGCCACGCACTGCATCGGGTTGACGCCGCGCCGGATCCGGCGGGGGCCGAAGACCTCGCCGAGCCGGCGGGCGACCAGCGGGATCGCGGTCGAGCCGCCGACCAGCACCACCTCGTCGATGTCCCCGACGGTCAGGTTGGCCTGCATGATGGCCTTGTGGGTCAGCTCGATGGTGCGCTCGATCCGGGCCTCGATCAGCTCCTCGAAGCGGGCCCGCTCGAACTCCGTCTCCAGCACCAGCTGTCCGGCGCCCAGGCCCGGCAGGATGACCTCGGAGGACTCCTGGTGGGAGAGCTCGATCTTGATGGTCTCGGCGGTCGCGGCGATCTTCGGACGGTCGCGCAGGTCGGGCTGGTACTCCGCGCCGTACTCCTCGCGGATGTCCTCCAGCAGCGCGGTGGTGATCCCCCGGTCGAAGTCGTCGCCGCCGAGCAGGTTGTCGCCCTCGATGCCGAGCACCGAGACCGAGCCGGGCACCAGCAGCAGGATGGAGATGTCGAAGGTGCCGCCGCCGAGGTCGTAGACCAGGACGGTCCTCCCCTCCTCGCCCGCCTCGGAGGTGATGCCGTAGGCGAGGGCGGCGGCGGTCGGCTCGTTGATGATCCGCAGCACGTGCAGGCCGGCCATCCGGCCCGCCTCCTGGGTGGCCGCGACCTGCCGCTCGCCGAAGTACGCGGGGACGGTGATGACGGCGCGGTGGAAGGGCTCGCCGAAGCGCTGCTCGGCGTCCTCCTTGAGGCGGTGCAGGATGATCGCGGAGATCTCGATCGGGGTGTACGAGCGGCCGTTGAACCAGACGTTGACGTCGCCGTCGGTGCCCGCGGTGACCTTGTAGTCCACCTCCTTCAGGGCCGCCTGGACCTGCGGGTCCTTGAACTTGCGGCCCATGAAGCGCTTGACCGAGCGGATCACGTTGGCGCCGTCGACGGCGATCCGGCTGCGCGCGGTGGAACCCACCAGCAGCTCGCCCTTGCGGCCGCTGCCGACCACGGAGGGCGTCGCCTCCTGGTTCTGCCGGTTGAAGATGATCTCCGGCTCGCCCCGGCGCAGGTGGGCGACCACGGAGTTGGTGGTGCCCAGGTCGATGCCGAGTGTGCGGTACATGTCGTTCCCCTCTTGCCCCTCGTGGTCCTGGCTACTTCTTGCGCTTCGTCTGCCTGGCCTGCTCGGCCACGGCCTTGGCCCGGCGGCGGGCCCGGGGCGGGGCCGCCTTGGGCTGGGCCCGGGTGACCGGCGTGGCGGCTTCGGGTGCGTCGTCCGCCTCGGGTGTCTCGGGTGTCTCGGGCTTGACGGCTTCGGTGGCTTCCGTTGTCCCGAGGGCTTCGACGGTCTCGGCGGCCTCGGCGGTCTCGGTGGCCCCGGGCGCCTCCGGCTCGGCGACCGCGGGCTCCGGGTACGGGTCCGGGTACGGCTCCGACTCCGGTGCGGCGACCACCACTTGGGCCCGGCGCAGCACCTCGTCCCCCCAGAAGAACCCGGTCACCACCGTCCGCACCACCGTCTCCGGCGCCACCCCGGACCGGGCCTCGGTGCCCACGATCTCGGTCAGGTCCGGGTCGGCCGTCATGCCCTCCAGCCGCATCGGCCGCACCCTGGCCTTGGCGAGCTGCCCGAGCAGCCGGCGCCGGGTGGCCTCCAGGCCCGCGCCGCGCCCGAGCGCCACCAGCTCGCGGTCCAGGCCGAGGGCGGCGAGCGCGTCGTCCACCTCGACCAGGATGCCCAGCAGTTCGCGCTGCTCGGCCCGGGCTTCCTGCTTCTGCTCCGTCAGCTTGCTCCCCAGCAGGGACGCCCGGAAGAGCAGCCGGCCGAACGCCTGCTCCAGGTCGACGTCCTCGACGCCGGGCGGGATCTCCAGCGGCCGGTGGCTGCCGGCCGGGGCTTCGGCAGGTGCGTCGGTGGGTGCGTCGGTCATTCTGGGACCTCGATCTGCGGCAGCACGGACAGGTCCGCCGCGTAGCGGGCGGGGACGGGCGGTTCGGGGTCGGCGCCGCCGGGGGCGGGCTCGGCGAAGTCGGCGGCCAGCTCGGCCCGGTGGAGGGCGGGCAGGGCGGCGGGCGGCAGCGGCGGGCGCTCGATCACGAGGAGCGGCTCGACGAGTGCGGGGGCGAGCAGCTCGGCGGCCTGGTCGACCGGCTCCGGCGGGAGGGGCCGCTGGAGGTCCGCCTCCAAGCGCCGGTCCGGGTTGCGCAGCAGCGCGGCGGCCTCCTGGATCTGCTGCCGGGTGTACCGGCCGGCCCGCATCGCCGGTCCGACGGCGAGGTTGATCTCGCGCACGCCGGCCGTGAGCGGGATGCCCAGGACCTCGTACGGCGACGGTTCGTGCAGTGGCATGGCGGGAGGTCTCTCTCCTCACGGTGGCGGTGGCGGTTCGGTCGGCGGTTCGGGTGACGGCTCGGCCTGCGGCGTACGGTCTGCGGCGTACGGTCCAGGACGCTCCCGACTGCCGTGCGGTTGCCGTCAGTAGAGCGACCTGATCCGCATCTGCATGGCGTGCAGCTCAGGGTCGTCCGGGCTGTACTCGACGGCCGTGCGGGCCAGCTCCTTGGCCTCGCGCAGTTTCCGGGCGTTGGCCTGCTGGACGGCGAACGAGCCGTAGACGATGCCGAGTTCGCGGCACAGCTTGTCGGTGTCCTCCTGGGTGCCGGACAGTTCGAGCGCCTCCTCCAGCAGCTTGATCGCCGCCCGGTAGCGGCGGGCCTCGTAGTGGCTGATGGCCTTGCCGCGCCAGAGGCTGACCATCAGGCGGCGGATGTCGGTCGAGTCGTCGTAGGACCTGGCCTTCTCGAGCATCGCGGCCTGGTCCGCGAACGGCTTGTCCTGCATCGCGTCCACCACGTGGTTGGCGATCAGCACCGAGACCCGGCGCGGGGCCTCGTGCTCGACCCCGCCCTCCCACTCCGGGTCGGCGCGCAGCGCCTCGGCCATCCACGCGACGGCGCGCCGGTGGTCGTCGGCGAAGGCGGCCGAGCGGGCGAGCTGGCGCAGGACGAAGATCAGGCCGATCCGGTGGTCGGGGTCGGGGTTGAGTTCGACGAGCGCCCGCCAGGCGCCGGCGGCCTCCTCCAGTTCCGCGTCGGTGGCGTCGGGGTGGCTGAGCTGGCCGGCCCGGTTGCCGAGGGCGGCCTCCAGGAAGTGCCGGGCGGTCGGGTCGCCGGGGACCAGCTCCAGGCTCTTCTCCAGCAGCCCGAGGGCCCGGGAGTAGTCCTTGTCCTCGTTGTTGATCTTGCGTGCCCACTGCGCGTAGGTGGCGCCGAGGTCGCCCCGCACCTCGGGGTCGTCGGGGGCCAACGCCAAGGCCTTCTCCAGGAGTTCGGCGGCTCCGGCCTGGTCGTCCAGGCTGTTCTTGAGCAGCGCGCGGGCGGCCCGGACCCCGGACTCGGCGGCGATCGCGGCGGCGTCGGCGGGCAGCCTGGCGCCGGGGACGGCCCGGGCGCGGGAGAGGCTGTCCAGGGCCTCGCGCCAGTCCTGGTTGCGGTGGTGCTCGCGGGCCTGGCTGACCAGGGACTCGCCGAGCAGTTCCTGCCAGTCCTCGCCGCGCCGCTGCTCGGGCACCGCGTCCAGGGCGGCGACGGCGGCGGCCTGCCGGCCCTGGAGCTGCAGGTAGCGCTGCGGGCCGAGTTCGCCGAACAGGCCGAGGGCCCGGGTGGGAGCGGGCGCGTCGGGGCCGGACGGGCGCTGCCGCCAGGGCCGGACGGCCTGCTCGAAGGCCTCGGCCCAGCCGTCCGCTCCGGGCTCGGCGCGCAGCAGCCGGTCGAGGGTCGGGCCGAGCGCGAGGCGGCGGGCCGGGCGCCCGGGCAGGGTGATCCGGACGTCCTCCTGGGCGAGCGCGTCCGCGCAGTGGGTCTCCAGGCCGAGGCGCAGCGTCCAGGCGGTGACCTCGTCCCCGCTGCGCCCGGCGGCCCGGTCCAGGGCGCGCAGGTCGTCGCGGAGGCGGTCGAGCAGTCCGGTACGGGCGGCGGCCAGCCGCTGGGGCTCGGCGGTGCGGCCGGTGGTCCGGGCGGACTCGGCCCACAGCTCGGGCTGGTGCAGGGCGGCGACGAGGCTGCCGATCGTCCAGGCCCAGACCTCCTCGCCTGGGCTGTCGGGACCGTCGGCGGTGTCGGCGGCGGCATCGGCGGTTTCGGCGGCATCGGAGGCACCGGCGGCGAGCCGGTAGCCGGCCAGGCCGAGCGCATGCAGCACCCGGGGGTGGGCCGGGTCCCTGAGCAGCAGCTCGCGGTAGGCCTCCCAGGCCTCGCGGTGGCGGCCGTCGAGGACGGCCTGGTGCGCCTCGTGCTCGGCGAGCAGGGCGAGCGCGCCGGCCACCCGCTCACGGCCCGGCACCTCGCGCCCCGGCACCCCGTCGCCGGGGACGGGCTGGAGCGCCTGGCGCAGGTCGACGGCGGCCTGGCCGAGCCGACCGGCGGCGAGGGCGGCGCCGGCCCGGCGGACGAGGACGGCCGCGCGGGCCGCCCCGGCCTCGGCGGGCACCCCGGCCAGGGCCTCGTCCAGGCGGCCGAGTTCGGCGCGCAGCAGGGCGAGGTCGGTCCGGACGGGCACGGCCGCGGCGCCGTCGCCGAGCGCCACGGCCCAGCGGGCGAGCACCGGTTCGGCCTGCTCGGGGACGCCGGCCCGGCGGGCGCAGTCGAGGACGGCGCGCAGCGCGGGGGCGGAGCAGCGGACGCAGCGGGGCGGGGCGGCGGCCTCGGGGGCGTGCTGGTGGTCGGGGCAGGCCTCGCGGCCGCAGCCGCCGCAGGTGCCGGTGGCGGGGCGGTCGCAGAGCGCGCAGTCGCCGGCCGGCTCCGCCGCGGCCGTGCCGGAGGTGAGGAAGTGCCGGTACCAGTCCAGGGCGGCGGCCCAGTTGCCGGCCCGTTCGGCGAGCAGGGCGCGCAGCCGGGCGGTCGCCGGGTCGCCGGCCGGGTCGGGCGGGCCGAGCAGGGCGATCGTCCGGGCCGGGCGGCCGGCCAGCAGGGCGACGGCGGCCAGGTGGTAGCGGTCGCGCGGGCCGTGGTCGGCGTCGAGCAGGGTGGCGACCGGCTCCGGGGTGCCCTCGGCCAGGGCGAGGGCGGCGCGCAGCCGGGCCTGGCGGTGGGTGAGGGCGCCGGGCAGGGTGTCGGCGAGGGCGAGTGCGGCGGCGGCGCGGCGGCGCGGTTCGGCGTGGTCGCGGCCGGTGACCAGCAGGTGGGCGGCCTCGCGCAGGGCGGCTTCGCGCAGCGCGGCGCGGTAGCCGGGGGCGTCCGGGTGCTCGGCGGTGGCCTGCTGCCAGAGTTCGCGGGCGGCCGTCGGGTCGGTGTCCAGCCGGGTGCGGGCGAGCCGGTCGCGGGCCAGGGCCCGGCGGGGGCGCAGGTCCTCGTCGTCCAGTGCCTCCCAGCGGGCGAGGGCGCCGGCCGGGTCGCCGGTGCGGGCGAGGGCGAGGCCGTGGTGGAAGGCGGCGACGGCGGTCCAGCGGGTGCCCGGTTCGGCGCCGGCCCGGGTACCGGCTTCGGCCCCGGCGGCGGCCTCGCTGTCGGCCTCGGCGCGCAGGAGCGGCTCGGCCTCCTCGGCCCGACCGGCGGCGAGCAGGGCGGCGCCGAGCCGGACCCGGGCGGGGCGCCAGTCGGGGGCCGCGCCGAGGCCGGCCCGGTAGTCGGCGGCGGCCTCGGCGGGGCGTTCGGCGCGCTCGTGCACCAGGGCGAGGCCGAACCGGGCCGGGGCGAAGTCGGGCCGGACGGTCAGGGCGGCGGTGAACTGCTCCCGGGCCCGCTCGTCGGCGCCGAGCAGCAGGGCGAGCCGGCCGAGGGCGTAGCGGGGGCGGGGGTCGGTCGGGCTCTCGCCGGCGGCGGCCGCGAGGTCGGCCCAGGCCGCCTCGGTGGCGCCGAGGCGCTGGCGGGCCAGCCCGCGGAAGAGCAGGCCCTCGGTGCGCAGGGCCGGGCCGCGCCCCCACGGGGAGGGTTCGCCGGGGCCGCGGCGCAGCGCCTCGTCGAAGGCGGCGACGGCGGGTTCGTCGCGGTGCAGGGTGTAGAGCTGGGCGCCCCAGCGGAACCAGAGTTCGGCGCTGCCGGAGGGGGCCGCGGCGGCGAGCAGGGCCTCGGCCTCGGCGGCCCGGTCGGTGGCGCGCAGCAGGGCGGCCCGGGCGAGCACCGGCCAGTCCCGGCCGGGCAGGGCGACGAGGGCGCGGGCGGTGGTGTCCTCGCGCTGCTCGGGGGCGCCGTCGCGGCAGCGGCGCTGGAGCCAGTCGACGGTGCGGGCGACGGTCTCGGCCTCCGCGCCGGGCTCGGGGCCCGCGGCGGTGGCCTGGAGGTGGGCGAACAGCGGGCCGAGGTCGCCGTCGGGTGCCCGCAGCCGCTCCTCGGCGAGCAGGCGCAGGCTCCACCGGGGCAGTTGCCGGGCCGGGTCGGCGAGCAGCGGGTAGGCCTCGCGGTGCAGGGCGAGGGTGGCCTCCTGGTCGCCGGTGGGGACGGTGGCCTCGGCCTGGCCGAGCAGGGCGAGGCCGCGCTGCGGGCCCAACTCCCCGGGTGCGTCGGCGAGTCGGCGGGCCAGTCGGGCGTAGCGGCGGCGGGC
Source organism: Kitasatospora sp. NPDC057518 (assembly GCF_042802075.1). Classification (NCBI taxonomy): domain Bacteria; kingdom Bacillati; phylum Actinomycetota; class Actinomycetes; order Kitasatosporales; family Streptomycetaceae; genus Kitasatospora; species Kitasatospora sp. NPDC057518. Next base: position 2,940 of record NZ_JBHVEU010000282.1, on the reverse strand, counting down.
CTGGGCGTCCCGGCCGGCGGCGAGCCGGGCGGCGGCGGCGGCCAGTTCCCTCGCCACCGTCGCGGCGTCCAGGGCCCGACGGCGGCGGGCCAGCACGACGGCGGCCGCCGCACCGGCCAGCGCCACCACGACCAGCAGCACCGCTAACAGCGCCATGCACCGTCCCCCTGGGTTCGGACACCATCCACCCCATGACCAACTGGCTTCTGGAGATCATGAGTTGACGTCGTGTCGTGATGTTGCTCGGGCGCCATCAGAATAGGCCCTCGATCGGACAGCCGAACAGGAAAGCGCACTATCCTGGGCAGCGCGGCAGCCGTACGACAGCAGCACAGCAGCAGCTCGTCGGGAGCGGAACGGCAGCACAGCCAGCAGCGCGCCGGCGGTACCTGAACCGGCGCGTCAACAGCGGTCAACCGTCGGGGGTCGAGTGTCGGAGTCGCGTTGGGTGCCCGGGCTCCGGTTCGGGCCGGAGTTCGACCCCGAGCAGTACGAACTCCTGGAGTTCCACCACCGGGGCGGCGAGGCCGAGGTGTGGCGGGCGGTCCGCACCGGGCACAACGGGCGCAAGGAACTGGTCGCCGCGAAGATCATGCTGGAGCGCGACCCGGGCGAGGTACGACGCTGGCTCGGCCGCTGGGACGACGTCTCGCACAACGCGCACCGGCTGGGCGTCACCGACCTGGTCGTGCCCAGCTTCCTGCTCGGCCCCTCCCCGCACCGGCCCGGCACCCCGCCCGGCGGCGCGCTGCTGGGCTACCAGATCTCGCCCTGGGTCGAGGGCGTGCCGCTGCACACCTGGGCGCGCGGCCAGCGCGGCGGCCCGCCGGCGGTGGCCGAGGTGCTGGCCCGGCTCTGCCGGATCGTCGACGAGCTGCACCGCAAGCGCTGGGTGCACCGCGACATCTCCCCCGCCAACGTCCTGGTGGACGGCCAGGGGCAGGTCAAGCTGATCGACCTGACCTTCCTCGCCCCGCTGGACCACGCCCTGACCGTCGCGGTGTTCACCCCCGGGCACGTCCCGCCGGAGGCCGAGCAGGTCGGCGGCTTCCCGACCACCGCCAAGGACCTGTTCGCGGTCGGCACCCTCGCCCGCACCCTGCTGCTGCCCGACCACGGCCGCCTGGACCACCGGCTGGCCGCCGAACAGGCCCGCGCCGAACTGCTGGCGGCGGGCTACGGCGAGGAGTTGGCGCGCTGGGCCTGCGAGCCGCTGGCCCGCGACCCCGACCGCCGCCCCGCCCCGCTCGGCCCGTGGGCCGCCCGGGGCCGTGAACTGCTGCGCGCCCACCGGCCGGTGGCCCGTACCGCGGGCCTGGCCGTGCTGCCCGACCCGGCCGGGCGCCCGCTGGTGGTCACCGGCGGCGCCGACGGCACCGCGCTGACCGGGCCCGGCAGCCCCGGCCGGGCCCTCCCGGCAGGCCAGGGCCTCTCCGCCGTACGGGAGTTGACGGCCGGCTGGGCCGGACACCCGGGCGAGCTGGTGGTCTGCGCCGAGGACCGCGGCGGCACCCTGTGGGTCGGTACGGCCGCGGGCTGGTGGGAGGCCGCGCGCGGGGTCAACGGCTTGGCGGGCGCGGTCGGTTCGGCCGGGGAGATGACGGTGTGGGCGGCCGTCGGCGGCGCGCTGCGCTCGTACCGCTGGGCGCCCGGCCGCACCCTCACCGGCCAGGAGCACCCCGGCTGCCCGGCCGACCGGGTGCTCGCCGCCGAGGAGGAGCGGCCAGGCAGCTGGCTGCTGCTGGTCGAGCACCGCGAACGGCTGCTGAGCTGGCGGCCCGGCGCCGCCCGACCGCCCGTCCCGGTGGGCCCGGCCGGCCCGCTGCGCGCCGGGGCGCTGGCCCGCACCTCCGCCGGACCGCAGGCCGCCGTGCTGCGGGCGGACGGCTCCGTCCAGCTGCACACGCTGGGCGCGGGGGCGGGGGCGGGGGCGGGGACAGCCGGGGCGGGAACGGAGGCCGGAACGGAGATCGGCGACGGCGAGCCCTCGCTCGGCCTCGCCATGGTGGGCCACCGCGGCGGCCCGACCGTCGCACTGGCCGGAGCGGGCGGCGTACGGCTGCGGCTGCCGGCCGGCGGCGCGTCCCGCCGGCCGCGCTGGTGGCGGCCCACGCTGCGCCCGGCCACCCGGGTCGCGCTGGCCATCGGCGACGACTGGCGGCTGTGCCTGGCGGCGGTGGTGGAGGGCGAGTTGCAGGTGTGGCAGGAGGACGCGGCGTACCGCTGGCAGGCGGTGGAGCTGCCGGAGGAGGGTTAGCGTCGGTGCGCTTCCGGGCAGCCCTGGAGCAAGTTCGTCGGAGGGGTCAGGCCGTGGCTTCCGGGCAGCCATGGAGGAGCTCGGCGAAGGCCGCCCCGGCGGCGTCCCGTGGGAGGATCCGTTCCGCCCGGCGGCCGTCCGGCGTGCTGATCACGTAGCGCTCGGCGTGGTACGAGAAGTCGTCCCAGGGCTCCCAGGTGTGGGCGCGCAGCAGGGTCCGGCCGCAGCGGGTGCAGCCGATCCACGGGACGAGGACCAGGTCGGCCAGCTCCGGTTCGCTCCAGCCCGTGACCACCTCGGCCTCGTCGCGCTCGCCGTCCAGCAGCCGTACCGGGGCGGGCGCGCCGTCGCCCGGGCAGCGCAGCAGGCCGGGGGCGAGCCGCTCGCGCTCCCCCCACTCCTCGGTGAGCACGGAGATCCGCGCCCGGTCCGTACCGCCGATCGGGATCTGGCGGGCGAGCAGGCCCTCGACCAGCAGGCCGAGCCCGCTCTCCTGCTCGCCGATCGCCCGGCAGTCCTTGACGCCCTGGGCGGCGTCGGCGGGCAGGAGGTCGGCGATCCGGTGCCAGAGCGCGGTGTCTTCGTCCATGGGTCGGACTCTAGTCCCGGGCGATCGGCGCTGGTCGGCCAGGGTCTGCGGCGGCGGCGCGCACCGAGGCCCCGGAACCCTGGTGGGGTTCCGG
>NZ_JBHVEU010000281.1:0-11662 GCF_042802075.1 Kitasatospora sp. NPDC057518 | reverse complement strand
GGACGACATGCGTCCCGGTCGGCCTCACAAGCCCTGACGGCTGAACGAGCAGCGGCGTCAGCGAATGTTGTCCACGTCGACCAGGTCGACCCGGACGTTGCGACCGCCGAGGGCGCCGACCACGGTGCGCAGAGCGCGCGCCGTACGGCCGCCCCGGCCGATCACCTTGCCGAGGTCATCGGGGTGCACTCGCACCTCGATGGTGTTCCCCCGACGCAGGTTGCGCGAGCGCACCTGCACCTCGTCGGGGTGCTCGACGATGCCCTTCACCAGGTGGTCGAGGGCGTCCTCGATCACGATCAGGCCTCGGCGGCGGCGTCGGACTCGGCCTCGGCCTTGTCCGACTTCTTGGCCTTCGGGGTGATGGCGACACCGGTGGTGGCGTCCTCGAAGCCGGCGACGGCCTTCGCGAACAGGTGCGAGAAGTCCTCGACCTTCGGCTCGGCAACGAGCAGCGGAGCCGGAGCCGGCAGGCCCTTGAACTTCTGCCAGTCGCCGGTCAGCTTCAGGATGGCGAGCACCGGCTCGGTCGGCTGGGCGCCGACGGACAGCCAGTACTGGGCGCGGTCGCTGTCGACCTCGATCTTCGAGGGGTTGTAGGTCGGCTGGTAGATGCCGATCTCCTCGATCGCGCGACCGTCACGCTTGGTGCGGGCGTCGGCGACGACGATGCGGTAGTGCGGGGAGCGAATCTTGCCGAGACGCTTCAGCTTGATCTTGACTGCCACGGGAGTGGATTCTCCTGGTGTTGACGTGGGTGAGCGGGCTCGCCGTCGCGTGGGGTTGCGGGGCGGACCGTTCAAGGGACACGCCAGCCGTAGGAGAGAGGGGTCCTGCTCGGCTGCCGAGTACTCAGCTGTCCATTCTGCCACATCGGCGAGAACCGCCTGTACGCGGGACCGGGCACCCGGTCAGGGCTCGACCGGGAGCCCCCGCTCCCGGTCCAACCCGAAGACATCACCGCTGTCCTGCTGTACCGCTCATTCCGTACTGCTCGTACGGCCTGTACCGCCTGGTACTGCTACCGCCTGTCACCGCTCACTCGGCGCTGCCGCCGCTGCCGGCTCCGCCGGCCCCGCGTGCACCGCCCGTACCGCTCCACCCCGCTCCGCGCCGCCCATCCGGCCGGACCGCTGCCCGCACAGCAGCCCGTCGGGACGTCGACCGCTCAAGCGACGTGAGCGGCGTGAGCGACTTAAGCGATCTTGAACGGCTGCTGGCACGCGCCGCAGACGATGGACGCCTGCGCGAGCACCGAGGGAACGACCCGGACGTTGCGCCCGCACCCGCAGACCGCCTTGACCCGCACGCCGCCCCCGGAGGAGCCGTGCCGGGCCGCCGGACCGCGGAAGGCGCGCGTCGCGCCGTCGCCGGCCACCGCCTCCTGGTGCGCCCCGAGGGCACGGTCCAGGCGTTCGATGGTCTCGGCGTACCGCTCCTGGGTCTCCTTGAGCATGGTCACCTGGGAGAAGCCGCTGCTCGCGTGCGGCTCGACCGGGTGCGCCAGGCCCAGCTCGGAAGCGAGCATCAGGAAGCGCCGGTTGTGGTAGCGGCCGGCGCGCGAGGTGTCCCGGATGTCCCGGGCCGCGGCCAGACCGTGGGCGGCCTCGTGGAGGAGGCGCTCGAAACCGAGCCGCGTCCCGCAGGCCGAGGAGGACTCGCCGATCAGGGCCTCGGGCGAGGCCAGATCGGGAAGGTCCTGGTGGTAGGCCTGGATGTCACTCCAGGCGGCGGCCAGTTCGGCCGCGAGAACGAGGGGCTGTGTCGTGCTCACGCTAGACCAACGATGGAGTGCGAGCCGATGTTCCGCATGTTCTCGTTCCCGGGGAATTCACAGGGAACTCCCAGGAATGCGAGGCCGCGCGCGAATTGCGCGTTCCGGATCTGACGCAAGACCAACCCCCTGCCGGTTTGGGCCCGTCGCAACGTCGGCGGGCCTGATGAATTCCGTCCGGGGGGCGGGCTGTCGCCACCCAGGACGTACGGCCCGTGGGCCTGCCGGATTGACAGGGCCACGGGCCGTACACCGTACCGCTATTCGGTTAATACCGGGAGTTGACCGGCCAGTAGGGATGTCCCCCGCGGGGACGCACCGGAACAGTTACCGGATTCTTACCCATCCGCATTCCGGGCAAATGTCGCCGGTGCCGGTCATTACCCGTGGGCGACCGGCGTCCGGCGGACATCCACCGGACATCCACCGAACACCGAACGGATGTCAGTACGCCCGGGCGACGAGCGCGACATTGCCTTCCTGGTCGTCCGCCAGCGGCACCGAGCCGTCGGCCGCGACGATGCAGCGGACCGTGACGCCCTGCTCGGCCAGCTTGGCCTCGCCCTCCGCGCCGAGGTCGGCCCAGGAGATCCGGCCCCAGCCGGTCGCGGCGGCCTCGATGGCCTCGTCGATGGTCTTGACGTCGACCGTGCGGGACTCGCGGCGCTCGCGGGACTGGCGCAGCAGCAGCGCCTGGTCCTCCTCCAGCACGCCCGGGAGCAGCGCGGCCAGGGCGTCGATGGAGACCGGCTCCTTGCCGCCCGGGATGCGGCGGGCCAGCATCGCGGTGCCGTTCTCCAGGTCGCGCGGGCCGACCTCGATGCGCAGCGGAACGCCCTTGAGCTCCCAGTCGACGGCACGGCGGCCGAACGGGGTGTCGGTGCGGTCGTCGACCACGACCCGGATGCCGACGGCCTCCAGCTGGGCGCCGATCTCGCGGACCTTGGCGATGACCGCGTCGTCGCCCTTGATCGCGAGCACGACGGCCTGGACGGCGGCCAGGCGCGGGGGCACCCGCAGGCCGTTGTCGTCGCCGTGGGACATGATCAGGCCGCCGACCATGCGGGTCGAGACGCCCCAGGAGGTCTGCCAGACGTACTCGCGCTCGGCGCCCTGCAGCTGGTACGTGGTGTTGAACGCCTTGGCGAAGTTCTGGCCCAGCTCGTGGCTGGTGCCCATCTGCAGCGCCTTGCCGTCGCCCATCATGCCCTCGAGGGTGAGGGTGTTGATGGCGCCGGCGAAGCGCTCCTTGGCGGTCTTGCGGCCGAGCACGACGTCGATGCCGAGCACGTTCGTCATGAAGTCGCCGTAGACCTGGGTGTGGATCATCGAGGCGTACTCGCGGGCGTCCTCGTAGGTGGCGTGGGCGGTGTGGCCCTCCTGCCAGAGGAACTCGGTGGTGCGCAGGAAGACGCGCGGGCGGAGCTCCCAACGGACCACGTTGGCCCACTGGTTGATCAGCAGGGGCAGGTCGCGGTGGCTCTGCACCCACTTCGAGAAGTACTCGTTGATGATCGTCTCGGAGGTCGGCCGGACGACGACCGGCTCCTCCAGCTGCTTGCCGCCGCCGTGGGTGACCACCGCGAGCTCGGGGGCGAAGCCCTCGACGTGCTCGGCCTCCTTGGTCAGGTAGGACTGCGGGATGAACATCGGGAAGTAGGCGTTCTGCGCGCCGGCCTTCTTGATCCGCGCGTCCATCTCCTGCTGCATCCGCTCCCACAGGCCGTAGCCGTACGGTCGGATGACCATGGTGCCGCGCACCGGACCGTTGTCGGCCAGCTCGGCCTTGTTGATGAGGTCCTGGTACCAGCGCGGGAAGTCTTCCGCCTGAGGGGTGAGAACGGGTGCCTTAGCCATGGGGCGAATGGTACGGGGCCCGGGGCCCCGGTTTCGAATCGGTATCACCGGGCGGGGGCGCACCACCGCGACACGCGCGCACCACCCTGCACCCCTCTGGACGCCGGGCCCGACCCGCTGTTCGCTGGTGTGGGGCGGGACTTTGGGGGAGCCGTAGCAGCGCACCGAAGGACCGGATGGGAGGCCGCCATGGCTTCAGCTCGCACGACCGGCACGACCGGCACCACCGCACGACCGACGGGCGCACGCCCGCACCACCCGCGGACCGGGGCGGCCCGCCCCGCGCGGGCGCGCGACTGGGCGGAGATCCAGGAACGCATGCTGGTGCCGCTCTACGAGGCGGTCTACGACCGGCTGGAGGTCGGCCCGGCGAGCAGCGTGCTGGGCCTGGGCTGCCGCTCCGGGCTGGCCCTGCTGCTCGCGGCCGGCCGGGGCGCCCAGGTCGCCGGGCAGGAGCCGCGGGACGAGCTGCGCGAGCTGGCCCACGACCGCCGGCTGCGGGTGTGCGCGGGGCCCCGGACGTCGGCGGCCGTCGCCCGCTCGGCCCATTCGCTGGTGACGGTTTTCGAGCAGCTGCCCGGGGCCGCCGACGCCGGGCCGGTGGTCGCCGAGGCCGCCCGGCTCACCCTCCCGGGCGGGCACGTGGTGCTGGCCGCCTGGGGCCCGCCGGAGCGCTGCGAGAGCGCCCCGGTGCTGGACGTGGCCCGGCGGATGGCGGGCCGGACCACCGCGCGCGACCCGTTCGAGCTGAGCGCGCCCGGCGCGCTGGAGGACCTGCTGGCCCCGGCCGGCCTGCGTCCGGCCGGCCTGCGTCCGGCCGGCAGCGGCCGGGTGAGCTGCCCGTTCGCCTACGCCGACCTCGACAGCGCGGTGCGCGGGCTGCTCTCCACCGGCCTGTTCGAGCCGGCCGAGGAGTTCTCCGGGGCCTCGCTGGTGGCCAAGGAGCTGGAGGAGGTGCTCCAGCCGTACCTGCGCGCGGACGGCTCGGTACGGATGGAGAACCTGTTCCGCTACCTGGTCGCCGAACGGTCGCGCTAGGCGGGAGGAGGAGGGACGAGGAGGGGCGAGGAGTCCGCAGGGGGGACGAAAAACCGGGGGCGCCCGCCACCATGGCGAGCGCCCCGGCCCCCGGCTTCACGCCCGGTCGATCGACTTCCCGTCGGCCCCGTCGGCCCCGTCGGACCCACCAGGCCCGCCGGACCCGCCGGCAGGCCCGTCGGAACCCTCGGCCCCCTCGGAGCCCTCCCGCGGCACCCCCGCCGCCCGGTACGCCGCCGCCTCGTCCAGCGTCTCCGCCTCCAGCAGCGCCGCCGCCAGCGCGTCCAGCCGGTGCCGCTGCTCGGTCAGGATCCGCACCGCGTCGTCGTAGCACTCGGAGACGATCCGCCGCGCCTCCTCGTCCACCGCGTCCAGGGTGGTCGGCGCGGCGGAGAGCCCGTACGCGCCCTGCGGGTCGGAGGGCACCGCGGTGAGCCGGCCGACCCGCTCGCTCATCCCCCAGCGACCGGCCATCCCGCGGGCGATGTTGGTGACCTGCTCCAGGTCGCTCTCCGCACCGGTGGTGATCACCCCGTAGACCACCTGCTCGGCCGCCATGCCGCCGAGCGCGCCGATGATCCGGCCGCGCAGGTACGGCTCGGTGTACGAGTAGCGGTCGTTCTCCGGGGTGGAGAGCGTGACGCCGAGCGCCCGGCCGCGCGGCACGATGGTGATCTTGCGGACCGGGTCCGCGCCGGGCTGGAGCATGCCCAGCAGCGCGTGCCCGCTCTCGTGGTACGCCGTGCGCTCGCGCTCCTCCTGCGGCATCACCAGCGGCCGCACCGCGCCGAGCTGGACCTTCTCCAGCGCGTCCGAGAGGTCCCGCTCGTTGACCGCGTCCTGCTTGCGCTTGACGGCCAGCAGCGCGGCCTCGTTGACCAGGTTGGCGAGTTCGGCGCCGGTCATCCCCGGCGTGACCTTGGCCAGCTGGTTGAGGTCGGTGTCGCCCGCCAGCGGGACGCTGCGGCTGTGGATGCGCAGGATCGCCGCGCGGCCCTCCCGGTCGGGCGGGCTGACGGTGATCCGCCGGTCGAAGCGGCCGGGGCGCAGCAGGGCCGGGTCGAGCACGTCCGCCCGGTTGGTCGCGGCGATCACGATGACGCCCTCGGAGCCGCTGAAGCCGTCCATCTCGGTGAGGATCTGGTTGAGGGTCTGCTCGCGCTCGTCGTGCCCGCCCATGCCGCCGCCGGCGCCGCGCTGGCGGCCGATGGTGTCGATCTCGTCGATGAAGATGATCGCCGGGGCGACCTTGCGGGCCTCGGCGAACAGCTCGCGGACCCGGCTGGCGCCGACGCCGACGATCATCTCGATGAACTCGGAGGCGGAGGCGGAGAAGAACGGCACGTTCGCCTCGCCGGCCACGGCCCGGGCCAGCAGGGTCTTGCCGGTTCCGGGCGGGCCGCTCAGCAGCACGCCGCGCGGCATCTTGGCGCCGAGCCTGCGGTACCGCTCGGGGTTCTTCAAGTAGTCGACGACCTCGGTGAGTTCGGCCTCGACCTCGTCGATGCCGGCCACGTCGGCGAAGGTGGTGCGCTTGCCCTCCTCGGCGGTGACCGGCTTCGGCGGGGCCTTGCGGCCGAGCGGTCCGCCGCCGAGCCCGCCGGCCATCCGGCGGGCGAGCAGCACCCAGATGAAGATCAGCAGCAGCATCGGGGCGAGCGAGATCAGCAGGTTGGTGAGGAAGCTGCGCTGCTGGACCGGCGAGGTGGCGGTGACCTCGACGCCCTGCTGCTGCAGGGTGGTCCAGAGGTTGTCGCCCGCGAAGGAGGGCCGCTGGGTGTCGAACTCGGTGTAGTCGCCCTTGCCGCCGTCCGGCTTGGGCTGGGCGCTCTTGAGGGTGCCCTCGATCGCGTCGCCCTTGGCGTAGATCTTGGTGATGTTGCCCTTGTTCAGCTGGTTGTTGAACTCGGTGTACGAGATCGTGGTGGCACCGGCGGGGCCGAAGAAGGACAGCAGCAGGTCCGAGATCAGGAACACCACGAGGGCGGTGAGGGCGAGGCCCACCCAGCCGCCGGGCATCCGGCGCTTGGGCGGCGGCGGGGGCGGGGCGCCCTCCGAACGCCAGGGCTGGTCGGGGGTCTGACGTGGCGGCACGGGTTCGGTCACCCATCGGACAATACGGACAGGTGCTCGGGCGGGCCAATCGCAACGCCGCGCCCGGACCGCCGGACGGCCGCGCCGACCCCTCCCACCAGCGACTATGCGGCTGCGCCCGGCCACTCCTCGGCGGTCAGCGCGAACCGCTCGTGGTCGCGCCAGTCCCCCTGGAGGAACAGCATCCGCGGGGTGAAGCCCTCGTGCCGGAAGCCCAGCCGCTTGGCCATCGCGATCGAGCGCTCGTTCTCCGGCTGCACGTTGATCTCCAGCCGGTGCAGCCCGAGCCCGTCGGCGGTCTGCGGGGCGAAGCAGCGGTCCACGACCAGCCGCATGCCCTCGGTCATCCGCCCGGTGCCGTTGAACGGGACGTACGAGTCGTAGCCCAGCGAGGCGTTGCAGAACCGGCCCATCACGATGTTGGCGACGTTCACCTTGCCGACCAGTCCCCCGGTCTCCCGGTCGACGATCAGGAAGGTGCGCAGCCCGGACCCCTGGCGCTTCAGCAGGTCGGGCAGCCCGTCCGGCTCGACCGGGTTCCACCGTCCGATGTGTTCGGCGGACCGCCGGACCGCTTCGGCGTACCCGGCCGTGTCCTCGGCCCTCGGGGCCCTGATCATCACTCGCATGCCCCCATCATCGGACACGCGATCGGCCCGCCGCCCGGAAACACCGGACGACGGGCCGACGGGAGCCGGTCGGAGGACTACAGCAGGTCCTTGAACTCCTTGGGCAGCTCGAAGTCGGCCGGGCCCTTGCCCGCGCCGAGGCCGAACGCGCCGCCGTCCGCCGGGCCCTGGCCGGCGCCCGGGCCGAGCGCGCGGCGCTCGGCGGCCGCGGCCTCCTCCTGGGCGCGCTTCAGCGGGTTGCCGCTCTTGCGCTTGCCCTTGGCCTGCGGGGCCTTCTTGCCGGACTTCTTGGCGCCGCCGCCCATGCCCGGGATCCCCGGCATGCCGGGCATGCCCTTGCCGGAGGCCATCGCGGACATCATCTTGCGGGCCTCGAAGAACCGCTCGACCAGGTTCTTCACCTCGCCGACCTGGACACCGGAGCCCTTGGCGATGCGGGCCCGGCGGGAGCCGTTGATCAGCTCCGGCTCGGCCCGCTCGGTCGGGGTCATCGACTTGATGATCGCGCCGACCCGGTTGACGTCCTTGTCGTCGATGTTGTTGATCTGGTCCCGGATCTGGCCCATGCCGGGCAGCATGCCGAGCAGCTTGGAGATCGAGCCCATCTTCTGGACCTGCTCCAGCTGGGACAGGAAGTCGTCCAGGGTGAACTGCTTCGGACCGCCGCGCAGCTTGGCGGCGATCTTCTCCGCCTCCTCCTGCGAGAAGGTCTGCTCGGCCTTCTCGATCAGCGAGAGGACGTCACCCATGCCGAGGATGCGCGAGGCCATCCGGTCCGGGTGGAAGGCGTCGAAGTCGTCGACCTTCTCGCCGTTGGAGGCGAACATGATCTGCCGGCCGGTGACGTGCGCGACCGACAGGGCGGCACCGCCGCGGGCGTCGCCGTCGAGCTTGGAGAGCACCACGCCGGTGAAGTCGACGCCGTCGAGGAAGGCCTGCGCGGTGGTGACCGCGTCCTGGCCGATCATCGCGTCGACGACGAACAGGACCTCGTCCGGGTTCACCGCGGCGCGGATGTCGGCGGCCTGCTGCATCAGCTCGGCGTCGATGCCCAGGCGGCCGGCGGTGTCGACGACGACGACGTCGTACTGCTTCTGCTTGGCGTACTCGATCGAGTCCTTGGCCACCTGCACCGGGTCGCCGACGCCGTTGCCCGGCTGCGGGCCGTAGAAGGCCACGCCGGCGCGCTCGGCGACCACCTGGAGCTGGTTGACCGCGTTGGGGCGCTGGAGGTCGCAGGCGACCAGCAGCGGGGTGTGCTTCTGCTTCTTCAGCCAGTGGCCGAGCTTGCCCGCCAGGGTGGTCTTACCGGCACCCTGGAGACCGGCCAGCATGATCACCGTCGGGCCGCTCTTGGCGAACCGCACCCGTCGGGTCTCGCCACCGAGGATGGAGATGAGCTCCTCGTTGACGATCTTGATGATCTGCTGCGCCGGGTTCAGCGCACCGGAGACCTCGACGCCGAGCGCCCGCTCCTTGACCTGCTTGATGAAGGCCCGGACGACCGGCAGCGCGACGTCCGCCTCCAGCAGCGCGATGCGGATCTCGCGGGCGGTGGCGTCGATGTCCGCCTCGCTCAGGCGGCCCTTGCCCCGGAGGTTCTTGAACGTCGCTGCGAGGCGATCGGAAAGGGTGTCGAACACGTCGTCGCGGGTCCTCTGCGGCATCGGAATCGGTACGGTCGTCGCCCCCCAGGGTATCCGGCCGCCCCGGGTACGGTCTCCACCCCTGCTCCCGAAGCTCCTCCACCCCCGTTCCGGGAGCTCCTCCACCCTCGCCGCCGAGGCCCGACGGCCCCCGCCGCCGGAGCCCTCCGGGGCGCGTCAGCCCAGTGCGGCCCGGACCGCCGCCGCCACCTCGCCGGCCCGCCGGGCGGTCAGCGGACGGCCCGCCCCGTCGGTCAGGTAGAACGAGTCGACGGCCTCCGCGCCCAGCGTGGAGACGTGCGCGGTGCGCACCCGTACGCCCGCCCCGTCCAGCGCCCGGCCGATCCGGTGCAGCAGCCCGGGGGCGTCGTGCGCGCGGACCTCCAGCACGGTCGCGGTCGCCGAGGCCACCGCGGGCGCCACCGCGACCAGCGGCGGCGGGGTGGGGATGCCCCGGCGGCGCGGGGCCGCGGCGTCCCGCTCGGCGAGGCGGCGGGTGACGTCCAGCGAGCCGTCCAGCGCCCGGCGCAGGTCGGCCCGCAGCCGGGCCGCCTCCGGCAGCTCGCCGTACTCGGCCGCCACCCGCCAGGACAGCAGCAGCACCGGCCCGGCGCCCACCGGGTCCAGCTCGCGCAGCCCGGCCGAGCGGACGGCCAGCCGGTGCAGCGCGAGCACCCCGGCGGCGGTGCCGAGCAGCCCGGGCCGGTCCGGGACGGCCAGGTTCAGCTCGACGCCCATCGGCTCGGCGCCCGGCTCCGCCCCCTCGGAGCGGGCCCGCAGCGACAGCGCCAGCTGCCCGGTCCGGGCGGCCTCGACCGCGAGCCGCTCCTGCTCGGCGGTCGGCGCGCCCTCCGCCGGCGGGGTGCCCGCCCCGGCCAGCCGGTCCGCCGCCCGGGCCACCAGGCCCTCCACCAGCGAGGCCCGCCAGCCGCTCCACGCGGCCGGGCCGGTGGCCAGCGCGTCCGCCTCGGTGAGCGCGTGCAGCAGCTCCAGCTCGGGCAGGGTGGCGACCACCTTGGTGACCGCCTCGACGGTGGCCGGGTCGTCCGGATCGCGCCGGGTCGCGGTGTCCACCAGCATCAGGTGGTGGCGGACCAGCACCGCCAGGGTCTCGGTGTCCTCGGGGCCGAAGCCCATCCGGGCGCCGAGGTCGCGGACGATCACCTCGCCGGCCTCGCTGTGGTCCCCCGGCCAGCCCTTGCCGATGTCGTGCAGCAGCGCGGCGACCAGCAGCAGGTCCGGGCGGGCCACCCGGCGGGTCATCGCGGCGGCCCGCACCGCCGTCTCCACCAGGTGCCGGTCCACCGTCCAGCGGTGCACCGCGTTGCGCTGCGGACGGCAGCGCACCCGCTCCCAGTCCGGGATCAGCCGGCGGACCAGCCCCTCCGCCTCCAGCGCCTCCCACACCGGGACGGCCGACTCCCCCGCGCCCAGCAGGGTGACCAGCTGCTCGCGCGCCTCGTCCGGCCAGGGCACCGGCAGCGGGCGGCACTCGGCGGCCAGCCGGCGCACCGTGGCGTACGAGACGGTCAGCCCGTTCTGCGCGGCGGCGGCCGCGGCGCGCAGCGGCAGCACCGGGTCGGCGGCCGGTCGGGCGCCCTGGGCGAGCACGGCCTCGCCGTCCTGCTCGACCACGCCCTCGGCGAGCGGCCGCCGCTCGACCGCGCCCCGGGCCACCGCGCCGGCGCCGCGTCCGGTGCCGGCGAACGGGATGCCCAGCCGGCGCACCCGCCGGCCGCGGCCGCCGCGGGCCGCGAGCACCCGGTCCACCGCCCGCCAGGTGACGTCGCCCGCGTACGCGACGGTGCGGGCGGCCTCGTAGACCCGGCGCAGCAGGGTGTCGGCGTCCAGCACCCCGAGCCGCTCGGCGACCTGGTCCTGGTCCTGGAGGCCGAGCCGGTCGGTGGCCCGGCCGGTGACCAGGTGCAGGGCGTCCCGCACGTCGGCCAGCCACCGCGCGGCGTCGTCCAGGCCGTCCCGGGGCGCGTCGGCCAGCCAGCTGGCGGCGATCGCGTCCAGCGCCACGACATCGCGCAGGCCGCCGCGGGCCTCCTTGAGGTCGGGCTCCAGCAGGAAGGACAGCTCACCCTGCCGTTCGGCCCGCTCGCGGCCCAGCTCGCGCAGCTCGGGCAGGCGCGCGGGGGCACTCGCGCGCCAGTCGGTGAGCACCGCGGCGCGCAGCGCGTCGGTGAGCGCCCGGTCCCCGGCGAGGTGCCGGGCGTCCAGCAGGCCGAGCTGGGCCTTGAGGTCGGCGGCGGCGACCGCGCGGGCCTCCGCGACGGTGCGCACCGCGTGGTCGAGCCTGGCGCCCGAGTCCCAGACCGGGTACCAGATCCGCTCGGGCAGCTCCCCGGCGACCGGACCGTCGTGCAGCAGCAGGACGTCCAGGTCGCTGCGCGGGGACAGCTCGCCCCGCCCGTAGCCGCCGACCGCGACCAGCGCGACGCCGGGCGGGGCGCCGGCGGCCGCGAGCAGCCCGGCCAGCCAGTCGTCGGTGAGCCGGGCGAGCGCCCGGCGGCGGGGGCGGCCGCCCCGGCCGGGGGGGGCGAGCCGCGCGGCCCCGGGGGCGGCGGCCCAGCCCACGGGGGGGGAGGGGTGGGCGGGGGGGGAGGGGGGGGTCTCGG
>NZ_JBHVEU010000280.1:0-11706 GCF_042802075.1 Kitasatospora sp. NPDC057518 | reverse complement strand
CGGCCGGGTCATCCGATCGGATGACCCGGCCGTCGGCGTTCGGCGGGAGAGTGGAGAGCCGGTCAGTACGGCGCGGCCGTCACCAGGACACGGGGTAGCGGACCGGGTGCCCGCCGATCCGGCCGGGCAGCAGGCCGATCACGACCAGCAGCCCGGTGGCCAGGACGAGCAGCGGGAGGAAGGGCACGGGGTGCGGCGCCTGCAGGACCACGATCACGGCGGTGGCCGCGGCCGGGGAGTGCGAGAGGTGGGTGAGCATCATCGCGCCGAGCGAGAGTCCGGCGGCGACGGCCGCACCCCAGGTGGTGCTGCCGGTGACGGCGAGGACGGCGAAGCCGATCAGGGCCGACATCAGGTGCCCGCCGACCAGGTTGCGCGGCTGCGAGATCGGCAGCCCGGGCGCGCCGTGCACCAGGGCGGCGCTGGCGGCCAGGGGCGGGATCAGCAGTGGCTGGTCGAGCAGTACTCCCACCCCGACCAGCAGGAGCAGGGCGCCGATGGCGAAGACGGTGGCCCGCAGGGCGTGCAGCGGGTGCCGTCCGGGCGTGGCGGCGGGCGGTGGTGTGGACATGCGTGAGCTACTCCGGACGAGGGACGGGGACCCGGAGATGATAAACAGACTGTTGAATGAAAGGTAGGACGTTTTGCCTGTCGGGCACATTCCGTCCAGGGGGCAGGACCACCCGGGGATCCAGAGCGAGCCGGGGATTCAGAGCGAGCCGCGGAACCAGAGCGAGAGAGAGCAGCCCATGACCACGCCTTCCGTCACCGTCTTCCGGGACGTTCGCCCGTACGGTGCCGACCGGGCCGTCGACCTGATCGCCGTGGACGGCCTGTTGGCCGAGCGGGTGCCGGACGGGGCGGTGCCGGAGGTGGTCGAGGGCGGCGGCCGGATCGCGCTGCCCACCCTGGTGGACGCGCACATCCACCCGGACAAGACGGCCTGGGGCGAGCCCTGGTACAGCCGGCGCCCGGCCGGCTCGCTGCCCGAGTACGTCCAGGGCGACGTCGACCTCCACCGGCACCAGCGCACCCCGCTCGCCGAGCGGGCCCACCGGCTGCTGAGCCACGCCGTGACGTGCGGCACCCGCGCCGTGCGGGCCCACGTGGACGTGGCGCCCGCGTACGGGCTGGCCGGGGTGACCGGGCTCGCCGAGGCGCGCGAGCGGCTGGCCGGCGCGCTGGACGTCCAGCTGGTGGCCTTCCCGCAGCACGGGGTCCGGCGGACGCCCGGCGCGGGCGCGCTGCTCGCGGAGGCGGCGGCCAGCGGGCTGGTCGACGCCATCGGCGGGATCGACCCGGCGGGCTTCGACGCCGTCCCGGCCGAGGGCCCGGACGGCGAGGGGCCCGCCCAGCTGGAGCTGCTGTTCGGCCTGGCCGAACAGCACGGACTGCGCCTCGACATCCACCTGCACGACCGGGGCGAGCGCGGCCTCGGCCCGCTGCGCGAGATCGCCGCGCGGACCAGGGCGGCCGGACTGGCCGGGCGGGTGGTCGTCAGCCACGCCTTCTGCGTCCCGGAGCTGGCGGGCGCCCAGCTCGCCGACCTCGCCGCCGAGCTGGCCGAGTCCGGCGTCGGCCTCACCACCGTGGCGCCCTCGGCCCACCAGGTGCTGCCGTTCCGCGAGCTGCGGGCGCACGGGGTGCGGGTCGGGCTCGGCTCGGACGGCGTGCGCGACTCGTGGAGCCCGTACGGCAACGCCGACCCGCTGCACCGCGCCCACCTGCTCGGCTGGACCACCGACGCCCGCACCGACGAGCAGCTGGCCGACTGCTTCGCCCTGGCGGCCGACGGCGGCGCCGAACTGCTGGACCTGCCGGCCGTGACCCTGGAGCCGGGCTCGCCCGCCGACTTCATGCTGGTGACGGGCGAGTGCCTGCCGCAGGTGGTGATCGACCTGCCGGCGCGTGAGCTGGTGGTCCGCGCGGGCCGGGTGGTGGCGCGGGACGGGCGGTTCACGGGCTGACGGGCGTCCCGCGGCCGGCGAGGACTCCCCGTCGGTGGTGCGGTCGGCGGGCGCCTCCCCGCCGACCGTGCGGCCGCGCGTTGTGCGGCCCGTGCCGACGGAGAGGCGCGCAGGCGACGATGCTCAGAGGGTGCGGGCCGCGCTGGTCTCGTGGAGGTGGACCAGCGCGTCGTAGGCGGTGCCGATCGCGAGGCGCGGCAGCGGGTCGCTGCGGAACTCCGTCCCGGCGTCGTAGGTCGGGCGGGCGGTGTTCAGCCAGGACCGGGTGGCCGGCGGGGCGGAGCGCAGGTCGACGTAGTAGTCGCGGTAGCGGACCCGGTCGAGGGGGTACTCGTTCATGTCCGCGGTGGCCGGCGGAACGGTGACCGGCTTCCAGGCGGCGGCGAACGGGTCGTCCTTGGTGAGGAAGGAGCCGCGGTCGAAGGTGAAGCCGACGGCGAGGTAGTCCGCGCCGAGGGCGTCGCGCAGGTACGAGCCCTGGGTCTTGGGGTAGAGCTCGGGGTCGCTGCTCTGGTACCCGACGTGGCCGTTGTGCGCGGACAGCAGCACCTTCCCGCCGGTGCGGCGCTGCCACCAGAGGGTGTTGTCGGTCATGGCGCGGTCGCGGAGGTTCTGCATCGCGGCCACCTCGCTGTTGTCCTCGAGGTTCATGGCGGTGAAGGTGAAGGTCTGGGCGATGCTCCGGGCGTTCTGCACCGCCCAGTCGTACGCCTCGCCGCCCTCGCCCCTGGCCGCGGTGACCAGCTCCAGGGTCTGCTGCGCCACGGCGGCGTTCTGCCGCCGCTCGGCGAGCGGGCGCGTGGTGATGTAGCCGATGGCGTCGTCGAACGGGCGCAGCCCGGCGTACAGCTGCTCCAGGCGCGGCAGCGACGCGGGGGCGGCCTCGCGGACGTAGGAGGTCACCCGGTCGAAGAGCTGGTCGCCGATGGCGGGGAAGTCCAGGTCGTCGCCGACGAAGTGGACCGGGTGCTGCGGGTGTTCGCGGTTGTGGTCGCGCATCCAGTCGATCAGGTCGGCGAACTCCTGGCGCTCCCACGGGGACTTGCCCATCGTCTCCTTGACCAGCTGCCGGGCGTCGCCGCCGGTGCGGCCCTGCACGTAGTCGTCGATCCGCAGACCGGAGGACCAACTCGTCTCCAGGGCGAAGGCGGTGAAGCCCTTCTCCTCGACCAGGTAGCGCAGGACCCGCTGCTTCATGGTGAAGAACTCGTGGGCGCCGTGCGTGGCCTCGCCGAGCCCCACCACCTTGGCGTCGCCGATCATCGCGCCCAGCGGACGCAGGTCGGTGGTCCGGCCCCCGGGCTCGGTGGACCGCAACGGGTGGGCGAGACCGTTCAGTTCGCGGACCACGGTGGATATCTGACTGTTCGTCACCTTGTCGGTGCCGGGCTGGTCCGCGTGTGCCGCCGGGGCGAGCAGGGCGGTGGTCGCGACGGCCGCCGTGGCGGCCAGCAGGGCGCGTCGACCGATGGGCTTGCCGTGCTTCTCGCTGCGTACGGTCACTTCGGGGGGCTCCTCAGATTCGTCGAACCGTCAACCCGTCGGAACGGCCACGGTGGTTCGAGTGGTTCGCCGGCGAACGTGCCGGTCAATGAATAGTCGATCACCGGGGGGCTTCGGCGCGCTGAGGAGTGCCGCCGGATCGACCAGGGGGATAACCCCCGGGCGGCCCCGGCACACCCGTACGCGGGGGTATGCCGGGGCCGGTACCGGGTGAGGGTTCAGAGCGTGGCGGAGCGGTGGGTCGGTCGGCCGTCCAGGACGGTCAACAGGACGGGGAGGTCCGCCAGTTCGGTGGCCGGGGTGGTGAGCGGGTCGGCGGCGAACACGGTGAGGTCCGCGCGGTGGCCGACGGTGATCCGGCCCGCCAGCTGCTCCTCGCCGGCCGCGTGGGCGGCGTTGGCGGTCATCGCCAGCAGGGCCTCCAGGGCGGTGAGCGCCTGGCCGGGGTTGTGCGGGGCCTGGCTCAGGTCGCGGGTGGGACGGCGGTGGCGGGCGCCCGCCATGACGCCCAGCGGCGGGTAGGGGGCGATCGGCCAGTCCGAACCGAGGACGACCGTGGCGCCCGCGTCCCAGAGGTCCCGGCAGCGCCACGCGCGGTCGGCCCGCTCCTCGCCGAGGCGGCGGGACCAGTTGTCGGTGTGGTCGGCCCGGGTGAAGTCGCAGCAGTGGGTGGGCTGCATGGAGGCGACCACGCCCAGCTCGGCGAAGCGCCGGACCACCGCGTCCGGAACGGTCTCGATGTGCTCGATCCGGTGGCGGACGGGGGATGCCCCGTGCGTCGTCCCCCCGTCCGCCGCCGCCCCGATCGAGTCCAGGGCGTGCCGTACGGCGGCGTCGCCGATCGCGTGGGTGGCGGTCGGCACCCCGGCCTGGTGCAGCTCCCGGACGACGCGGGTGTAGTGCGCCGGATCCGGCCAGAAGGCGTGGGTGGACTCGCCGTGGCAGTCCGGGCGCTCCAGCCAGGCCGTGCCGTTGTCGATCGTGCCGTCCATGAACAGCTTCACGCCGTCCACCCGCCAGAGCCGACCGCCCCGGCCCTGCTGCCCGATCAGCGCCCGCAGCCCGTCCGCGTCCACACCGGGCTGGCACCAGGGGGCGACGCGCAGCCGCAGCGGCAACTCGCCGGCCTCGTCCAGCTCGGTGTAGAGGTCGAGGCTGTCGCCGTTGGCGTCCATCGCGTGGCCGCCGGTGAGGCCGGCGACGGCCATGGCGCGCAGCGCGGCGGCCAGGCGGTCGCGGCGCTCGGCGCGGGTGGGCTGCGGGGCGGCGCGCTCGACCAGCTCGCAGGCGGCGTCCTCCAGCAGCAGGCCGGTGGGGCGGCCCTCGGCGTCGCAGACCACCTCGGCGGCCTGGTCGAAGCGGCGCGGGCCGTCCACGCCGGCCAGCTCCAGGGCGCGCGGGCTGGCGAGCATGGAGTGGGCGTCGAAGAGCTGGAGCAGCGCCGGAACGCCGTCCAGGACGGGCGCGAGGGCGGCGGACTCCACCGGGCGGTCACCGAAGACGTTCGGGTCCAGGCCCCAGGCGTGCAGCCAGGCGCCGGGGGCGAGGCGTCCGGCCTCGGCGGCGAGGGCGGCGCGGACGCCGGCCAGGTCGGTGCAGCCGGAGAGGTCCAGGCCCTGGGTGAGCTCGGCGCCGGTGACCGGGTGCAGGTGGCCGTCCACCAGGCCGGGGGTGACCACGGCGCCCTTGAGGTCGATCACCGTGGTCGCGGGGTCGGCGAGTCCGCGGACGGTGCGGTCGTCGCCGAGGGCGGCGATCCGGCCGTCCACGACGGCGAGGGCGGTCTGCGGGAGGAAGCCGCCGGAGGCGGGGTCGAGCAGACGGGCGGAGAGGAGGACCAGGGAGGTGCGCACTTCGACTCCAGTGGTGCTTCGGGGTGGGGGCGTGGTGTCGGCGGGGCTTGAGGGGGTTGAGGGCGCTGAGGGGGGTGGGGTGGTGGTCAGGGCTGCTCGGGGGCGGGGGTCTCGGGTGCGTCCGCCGGGTCCGTGGGGTCGGCGGGGGCCGCAGAGGCCAGTGCGCCGTCGGTCAGGCCCAGTTCGCGTTCGGCGGTGGCGGCGGCGAGCCGGGTGGCGGCGTACGGGTCCTTGCGCAGGCCGGTGTTGGCGTGGACGGCCAGGCCGTCGATCACGACGAGGATGTGGACGGCCGTCAACACCGGGTCCGGGGTGCGGAATTCGCCCTGCTCGACCCCGGCGGCGATGACGCCGCCGAGCCGGCCGCGCCAGTCCGCCTCCTGGTCGAGCACGCGGTCGCGCAGGACGGGGCGGTAGCGGCTGAGGTGGCGGGCGTTGAGCCAGAGCCGGCTCACGTCGTCGTAGGACGGGCCGGTGGTGCGGGCGAAGAAGCGGGCCAGGTGCCGCAACGGGGACCCGTCCCGCGGGTCGGCGGGCAGCAGCGCCTCCAGTTCGGCGGTCGCGGCGCTGCCGAAGGCCTCGGCGACGAGGTCCTCCACGGCGGGGAAGTAGTGGCTGATCAGGCCGGGGCGGACGTCCAGTTGGTCGGCGATCCGGCGCAGGGTGATGCACTCCAGGCCCTCGGTGAGGGCGACCTCGGCCGCGGCGCCGACGATCTCCGCCCGGCGGTCCTCGGGGGACTTGCGAACCCTTTTGCGCTGAACGCGTGACGTCATGGGGCGGATGCTATTGAGTGTGCGACCAATAAGCAAGCAGGTGGGCACGACACCCCCACGGAGGGCCCCCGCATGACGTCCACGCTCCCGGACCACCCCCACACCTCGCCGGACCACCCGGACCACCCGGCGCGCCCCGCCGTCCCGCCCCAGCGGGAACCGGGCGGCCGGGTCGAGGTCCACGGCATCGACCACATCCCCGAGACCGAGCGGCGCGGTCGCGCCCGCGAACTGTTCCCCGTCTGGGCGGCCGCCAGCGTCAACTACCTCAACCTGGTGGTCGGCGGCGCCCTGGTCCTGAGCGGCCTCGGCCTCTGGCAGGCCTTCGCCGTGGTCGTCCTCGGCAACCTGTTCTGGCTGGGCACCGGCCTGCTCGCGGTCTCCGGACCGGCCGCCGGCGCGCCCAGCGAGGTGATCACCCGCGCCATGTACGGCATCCGGGGCAACCGGGTGAACAACGCGGTCACCGGCTGGATGATCTCCGTCTGCTACTTCGCGCTGAACCTCGCCGCGGCCGCCGTCGCCGCCTTCTCGCTCGCCGAGGAGGCGGGGATCACCCCGACCACCCCGATCAAGATCGCCATCGTGATCGTGATCGTCGTACTCACCCTCACCATCAGCGTCTACGGGCACGCCCTGATCGTCCGGCTCTACCTGCCGATCACCCTCGCCCTCACCGCCGCCTTCGCCGTGGTCGGCTACGCGATCGTCACCCACGCCGACCCCGGCTGGACCCAGCCCGAACCCCTCACCGGCGGCCGACTCTGGGCGGCCGTCCTGGCCGGCGTCACCCTGATCGCCTCCGGCCCGCTCTCCTACACCACCAGCGCGGACTTCTCCCGCTACCTGCCCGCGGCCACCGCCCCGCGCGCCGTCCTCGGCTGGACCGCCCTCGGCGGCTTCCTGCCCAGCGTGGTGGTCGGCGGCCTCGGCGTGCTCGGCGCCACCGCCGTCGACATGACCGACCCGCAGGCCGCCCTCCGGCAGATCCTGCCCGGCTGGTTCAACCCGGTCTTCCTGCTCTCCCTGGTGGTCGGCACCATCGCGGTCAACGCCCTCACCGCCTACAGCGCGGGCCTCGCCCTCCAAGCCGTCGGCATCCGCATCCGCCGCACCCGCAGCGTGCTGCTCGACGGCGCGGTCGCCGTCTCGCTCACGCTGTACGCCCTCCTGGTCTCCAACTTCCTCGACACCGTCAGCAACGTGCTCCAGCTGACCGTCGTCCTCCTCGGCCCCAGCACCGCCGTCTACGCCACCGACATCCTGCTCCGCCGCAACCGCTACGACGGCCGCGCCCTCGGCGACGAACGCCCCGGCAGCCCCTTCTGGTACCGCGCCGGCGTCAACCCCGCCGGCGCCGTCGCCCTCACGGGCGGCGTCACAGCCGCAGCCCTCGGCGTGGACACCCTCTACACCGGCCCACTGGCCGCCCTGGCCGGGGCGGACGTCGCGCTGCCGGCGGGCATGGTGGTGGCGGCGGTCCTGTACGCCGTGCTGATGCCTCGCCGGCGGGGGTGACGCCGGTCCGGCCGCGTGCGCGCCGCAGGGCGGGTGGGAGTGCTTCCACCGCCCGGGCGGCCGGGCGCCCGGGCTGGCCGGGTTGGTGGGTGACCTGCCCGTGTCGGCTGGCCCTGGGCCGAGCGGTTGGTCGTGGGCCGGACAGTCGGTTCGGCGCTGTCGCTCGCGGCGAGTGAGGTTCGCGCTGGGGCGTAGGCGGTTCTGTGGCTGGGCCGGGCGGGGAAGATCTCGCGCTTCCAGTAGGCGTGGTGGTGGCGGATCTGTACGCCGGGCCGCCGTTTCCGCGTCGGTAGGCCGACCGGCCAGGGTGGACCTCGCGCTGCGGGTGGGCATGGTGACGGCGGTGGTGGTTCAGCACGCCGTGCTGATGCGTCGTTGGTGGGTGTGACGCCGGTCGGGGCTGCTGGTCGTGGCCCGGCTGCGCTGCCGCGGGGCGGGCTGGGTGGTGATTCCGCCGGCTCGGAGGCCGGGCCTGCCCTGTTTGCGGTCGGCCCTGAGCCGGGCGGTTGGGGGCAGTCGGTTCGGTGCTTGTCGCTGGCGGCGAGTGAGGTCCGCGCTGGGGTGTGGGTGGTTCTGTGGTCGCGCTGGTCGGGGCGGACGTTGCGCTGCCGGTGGGCGAGGTGGTGGCGGTCCTGGATGCGGTGCCGATGCGTCGTTGGCGGGGGTGACGCCAGTCGGGGCTGCTGGCCATGGATCGGCTGTCCCGCCGCCGGGCGGGTGGGAGCGGGGGTGCGGTGGTGTTTCCGCCGGCTCGGTGGCCAGGCTGGCCGGGTTGGTGGGTGACCTGACCGTGGTGGCTGGCCCTGGACCGAGCGGTTGGTCGTGGGTCGGACAGTCGGTTCGGTGCTTGTCGCTGGCGGCGAGCGAGGTCCGCGCTGGGGCGTGGGTGGTTCTGTGGCTGGGCCGGGCGGGGTGGACCTGGTGCTGCTGGTGGGCACGGTGGCGGCGGCGGGTCGTACGCGGGGCCGCTGATTTGCGCGACGACCGACCGGCCGGGGGGCCGGCGTCTCCGGGACGGGGCCCGGGGCTGGGCGGCCCGGCTGAGGAGCCGCCAGGAACGCAGGCTCGTCCAGGGCAGGCGTGTTGGGCTGCCCTGGTCAGGAGGTCTGCTGTGGGCGCCTCGGCACGCCGGTGGGGAAGAGCTGGGTGTGTGTGGCTGGGGTGAGTTCCGGGGTCTTGGGGGCGGGGTCCTGGGTGGGCGGGTCGAGTGTGGGGCCGTCTGGAACAGGCGTGTTGGGATGGGCTGACCGGGCAGGTGGCCCCTGTGCGGACGGCCCGGGCGTGTGAGGTCTGGGGAAGCGGCCGATGACGGGGGCCCGGAGTGGGCGCTTCGTGACGGTGGCTGCGGTGGGTGTTCCGGAGTTGACACCACGGGGGGTATGCGGCCACGCGGTAGGGGGCGGTGGCTCGTAGCGGGCTGCTTGGTGGTGGTTCGGAGTGAGCGGCGCGTGGTAGGCGGCGGGTTCCGGGTGGGGATTGCTCCGGTGCGGCCGGTTCGGGGGAGTGGGTGGGACCGGGCGGCCAAAGAAAAAGGCGAGGAGAGTGAATCCCCTTGCCACTTTCAAGCTATACCGTGCCCCGGGGCTTGCGGCAAGGCCCCCGGCATGGCGCAGAATCCCGGCCGTAAGGCCATGACCTGCGGAAACGGGAGTCGTGAAATGCGTGTGTTGATGACGACCTGGGGGTCGCGCGGGGATGTCGAGCCGCTGGCGGGGCTGGCGGTGGCGCTGCGGGGGTTCGGTGCGGAGGTGCGGGTGTGCGCGCCGCCGGACGAGGAGTTCGCGGCGGTGCTGGGGCGGGCGGGGGTGCCGCTGGTGCCGCTCGGTCCGTCGGTGCGGTCGGTGGTGGCCGGCCCGAAGCCGCCGACGGCGGAGGACGCGTTCCGGCTCGCCCGTGAGCTGGTCGCCGTGCGGTTCGAGACGCTGACCGCCGCGGCCGAGGGCTGTGACGTGGTGCTGGCGACCGGCCTGATGCCGGCCGGTGCGCGGGACGTCGCCGAGAAGCTCGGCCTGCCCTACGTGCTGGCCTGCTTCCACATCCTCGGACTGCCCTCGCGGCACTCCGGGCCCGGCCGGCGGCCGGGCACGCCGTCCCCGGACGACGAGACCGACTACCGGAAGCTCTGGGAGCAGGACGCCCAGCGGGTGAATGCGCTGTACGGGGACGCGCTCAACAGCCACCGGGCGGCGATCGGCCTGCCGCCGGTGGAGAACGTCCGCGACCACGTCCTCACCGAACGGCCGTGGCTGGCGGCGGACCCGACGCTGTGTCCGTCGGAGGGCAGGACGGAACTCGACGTGGTGCAGACCGGCGCGTGGATCCTGCCCGACGACCGACCGCTCCCGGCCGACCTGGAGGCGTTCCTGGCCGCCGGTGAACCGCCCGTGTACGTCGGCTTCGGCAGCATGGCCGTGCACGCCCCGGAGGGCATCGCAAGGGTGGCGGTCGAAGCGGGCCGCGCACACGGCCGCCGGGTGCTCCTGGCCCACGGCTGGGCCGGGCTCGCCGCGGTCGACGAGCACGAGGACTGCCACGTCGTCGGCGAGGTGAACCAGCAGGCCCTGTTCCGCCGGGTGGCCGCCGTCGTCCACCACGGTGGTGCGGGCACCACGACGACCGCGGCCATGGCGGGCGTGCCCCAGGTGGTCGTGCCCCGGATCGCCGACCAGCCGTACTGGGCCGGCCGGGTGGCCGAGTTGGGCATCGGCGCGGCCCATCTCGACCGCACGCCGACCGTCGACTCGCTCTCCGCCGCGCTCGCCACGGCTCTGGCGCCCGAGACCCGGGTGCGGGCGGAGGCCGTGGCCGGCGGCATCCGCACCGACGGGGCGACGGTGGCCGCGAAGCTGCTGTTCGAGGCGGTGGGCAAGAAGGTACCGGCCGCGTCCCGGTGAGTGGCGGGGGGCGTGTGCCGCCGGTTCGGGTGAACGGCGAAGGGTGCCAGGTGAGTTCGGCTTCGGATCGGCCTCCTTCCGATCGATCAGGGGTGGTTGGCGATCCGGGCGCGCCCGGTTCGGGCGGCGATCCGGCGACCGGCGGCCGGGTGTCGGCCGGGTCGGTTAGGGTGCCCACGGGCGCGCCCGGTCACCGCAGGCCGCGCGCGAGGGGAGGGCGGCATGACCGACGGCACGCACGGGGGAGTGGGGCAGGACGGCGACGGTATCCAGTGGCTCCTGGAGATCGGTCGGCCGAGCACCGGCCGACCGGGCACCAGCCGGTCGTCAATGGGTGGGCCCGGCACGGACGGTGAGGTCGGCGGCGTCGTCTTCGCCCGGGGGATCACGCCCGCGGAGCTCGCCCACCGGATGGGTGCCGACCCGGCCACCGCGACCGAGCCGATCAGTGACACCGAGATCCGGGACCTGGACATCGACGTCTACCGCCCCGGCGACGACGGCGACGGCGTGATCCGGGTCGGCGCGTGCGCCGGCTGGTCGTTCGCGATCGAGTACGGCGACTCCACCGGCGGTGAGCTGCTCACTGAGATAGCGCGCGACGGAGCCGAGGTGGTCCACTTCCGCCCGATGCCGGAGCGGCGGCCGGCCCTGCTGGACTACGCCCGGGACGGTGCCGTGCTGTGCGGCTTCGGCCTCGGCGAGGAGCGCTGGCGTTGGGGCCAGGAGCCGGACCTGCTGGTGCCGGACCTCGTCGCCGCCGGAGTCCTGGAGGCCGACGGCGTGACCTCCTGCGACCCCGGTCGGGAGCCCGACGGGGCCGCCCGCCGCCGCACCCTCGGCGCCGTCGAGCGGCGCTTCGGGCTGAGCCTGCCCCGGGACGCCTTCGGTGGGCTGCGCCTGCCGGCGTACGCGGTGCGGGGAACCCCGGGCATGGCGTTGTACTGAGGCGGTGCGCCGGCGAAACAGCAGGAAGAGGAAGAGGAAGAGGAAGGGCAGGAACGGGAACAGCGGGAACGGGAACAGCGGGGACAGGGACGACAGAGTCAGGGCGGTCACGGGAGGCTCCTTCCCGGGCCCCATCGGCGGGGCTCCGATGGCCGTCATCCTTGCGTGCCGCCGGTCCGTCGCACATGTGCCGATCGGGAGGTTCCTGCTGCGCCGTTCCTGTCTCGACCCTGCCGATCGGCAGGGT
>NZ_JBHVEU010000279.1:0-11793 GCF_042802075.1 Kitasatospora sp. NPDC057518 | reverse complement strand
CTCCGGCGGTGGAGCGGTGCGCGGACGACGGCGTCGGTCCGGACGACGTCGTCGGTGCGGGCGGTGTCGCGGCGCGGCTGCCGGCCGGCAGCCGGCCGGACCGGGACCCGAACGCGGTCAGTCCCCGGCAGGCCCGGGCGATGCAGGCGGACCTCGCCCAGCGGCTCGCCGAACTGGGCGTCGGCCGGGTCCGGTCCGCCGCCCCGACCACGATCCCGGTCTACTTCCACGTGATCCACGACGGCGACGAGGGGCGGCTGGACGCGGCCGCCGTCGCGGGCCAGATCGACCACCTCAACGAGAGCTACGGCGGCCAGGGCGAGGGCAACGTCCCGAGCCCGTTCCACTTCGAACTGGTCGGCACCGACTGGAGCGACAACGCCTCCTGGTACACCGGCATGACCCCGGGCTCCTCGGCCGAGCAGGCGATGAAGACCGCCCTGCGCAAGGGCGACCAGGGCACCCTCAACCTCTACACCGCCCTGCTCGGCGACTCCCTGCTCGGCTGGTCGACCTTCCCGAACGCCTACCGGACGCACCCGACCGACGACGGCGTGGTGGTGCTCGACGCCTCGCTGCCGGGCGGCTCCGCCGTCCACTACGACGAGGGCGACACCGCGACCCACGAGATCGGCCACTGGCTCGGCCTCTTCCACACCTTCCAGAACGGCTGCCGGGCCCCGGGCGACTACGTGGAGGACACCCCGGCCGAACGCACCGCCGCCTCCGGCTGCCCCGAGGGCCGGGACACCTGCCCCGGCCCGGGGCTCGACCCGATCCACAACTTCATGGACTACAGCTACGACTCCTGCATGACCAGGTTCACCCCGGGACAGGTCCAGCGGATGGCCAACATCTGGGCGGCCTACCGGAGTTGACGGTGGCAGTGGATCAGCAGCGCACCACGAGGTAGAGCAGCGTCCGGTCGCCGGAGGCCCGGAACTCGTACGCCAGGTACTCCAGGGCGGAGGCGTCCAGCCAGGCGGCCGGCCGCTCCTCGGGGGTGAGCAGGGCGGGCACGAAGACGCCCGGGGAGGCCTCGTGCAGCCGGCCCCACAGGCCCAGCGTCATCTCGTCCGCGTCGACCGCCAGCCGCTTCGCCAGCCGCCGGTCCACCGGGCCGCGGGCCAGCCGCCAGTAGCGCCCCCCGGCGTCCACGAAGCCGCCCGACGCGAGCGGGTCGTCGAGGTTCCAGTACTCGTGCTCCTCCTTCGGCGGCAGGGCGGCCAGGACCTCGGCGAAGCCGCCGGCGCGGCGGCGGGGCTTGTGCGGCATCCGGGGATCCTCGCAGGCGTCGCGGGCCGCGCGCACTGGAATTGAATGCGGCGGGCCGCTTCCGGCGTGGCAGATACCGACCGTTTGTCCGATTTGATCTATGTTCGGAGGGTCGGGACCGATCAGGAGCAACCGAAGGAGCAAGGGCATGAGTGTCAATCCCCGGATCGTCGTCGGCGTGGACGGCTCGCCCGCCTCGGAGCAGGCGCTGCGCTGGGCGATCGACTACGCGCGGGCCGTCGGCGGGACGGTCCACGCGATCGCCGCCTGGGAGTACCCGGCCTTCTACGGCTGGGCCGGGGCGGGCGTGCCGACCGTCGAGGCCTTCAACCCCGAGGAGCTCGCCGGGAAGACCCTCAGCGAGACCGTCGCCAAGGTGGCCGGCGACGACGCCGGCGTGCGGATCACCGAGAGCGTGATGCCCGGCAACGCCGCCCAGGCGCTGCTGGAGGCCGCCAAGGGCGCAGCGCTGCTCGTCGTCGGCAGCCGCGGCCTGGGCGGCTTCTCCGGCGTGCTGCTCGGTTCGGTCAGCCGCCACCTCACCGAGCACGCGCCCTGCCCGGTGGTCGTGGTGCGCGAGGCCCACGGCGCCGCCGAGCAGTCGGAGTAGCGCACCCGGGGGCGGTGCCCCGGCGGGCCGCCGCGCGGACCAGAATGGAGGCATGCCAGAAGGTGACTCCGTCTACCGCGTGGCGGCCCACTTGCACGAGGCCCTCGCCGGACAGCCGCTGACCAGCGCCGACCTGCGGGTGCCCGCGCACGCCACCGCCGACCTCACCGGCCGCCGGGTGCTGGAGGTCGCCCCGCGCGGCAAGCACCTGCTCGCCCGCTTCGAAGGCGGCCTCACCCTGCACACCCACTTGAGGATGGACGGCCGCTGGGTGGTCTACCGCCCCGGCGAGCGGTGGACCGGCGGCCCGGAGTGGCAGATCCGCGCCGTCCTCGGCACCGACCGGGGCACCGCCGTCGGCTACCGGCTGCCCGTCGTGGAACTGCTGCGCACCGCCGACGAACGGCGGATCGTCGGCCATCTCGGCCCCGACCTGCTCGGCTCCGACTGGGACCCGGTCGAGGCCGTCCGCCGGCTCCTCGCCCGCCCGGGGCGCCCGGTCGTCGAGGCCCTGCTCGACCAGCGCAACCTCGCCGGGATCGGCAACGTCTACGCGAACGAGCTGTGCTTCGTCGCGGGCGTGACGCCGTGGACCGAGGTCGGCGAACTCCCGCACCCCGACCGGCTGGTGGAGCGCGCCCGGCAGATGCTGGAGGCCAACAAGCTGCGCCCCGGCCACATCACCACCGGCGACACCCGGCCCGGCTACCAGCACTGGGTCTACGGCCGGGCCGGACGGCCCTGCCCGCGCTGCGTCACCCCCGTCGTCACCGGGCGCCAGGGCTCGCCGCCGCGCGACCGGACGGTGTTCTGGTGCCCGTACTGCCAGCGCGGCCCGGCCCCGGAGGTCACGGCCGCTCGACCAGCGCGGGGTGGCGCGGGTCGTCCACCCGGACGGTGACGTCGGCCGTCGCGGCGGGCCCGGTCTCCGCCTCGTAGCGGGCGAAGGCGGGCAGCGTCCACTGCTGGTCGGCCGGGGTGCGGCGGGCCAGCGCGGCCGGGCCGAGCGCCAGGTGGACGGTCAGCTCCAGCGGCAGCCAGCGGCCGAGCAGCAGCGCACCGTCCAGCAACAGCACGCCGCCGGGCGGGAGTTCGGTGTACGGGGCGCGGGTCGACCGGTCGGTGGCCGGGTCGCGCAGGGAGGGCAGGACGCGGCCGCTGCCGCCCGGCTCCAGCGGGTCGAGCACCTCGCGGGCCAGGGCGCCGTCGTCCAGCCAGAGGTCGTGGAAGGCGTCCGCGTCCTGGTGGCCGTACTCCAGCCGGATCGAGGCCGGGCGCAGGAAGCCGTCGGCCGAGACCCGCAGCGTCGGGTGGCCGCGCAGCCGCAGCGGCTCCACCAGCGCGTCGGCGAGCGCTCCGGGGCGGGCGGCCGGCGCGCCGTCCACGGCCACCCGCAGGCGCCGGCCGCGGGCGTCGGGCAGGGCGGCGATGCGGTCGGCGAGCAGCTCGGCCAGGTTGTCGGGGGAGATCGGGCGTACCTGCATCGGGCCGTCCTGCCGTGTCGTAGGGGGCGCTCAGCTCAGGGGGAGGGCGTGCAGGACGTCGTCGTGGCCCGCGTAGAGGCGGGTGCCGTCGAACTGGTGGGCCGCGTCGGTGGCGAGGGTCCAGACGTCCTTCCCCGGACCGGAGTCGTGGAAGGTCCACCCCAGTTCGCCGGTCGCGGGGTGGATCGCGCTGACCCCGCCGGCCGCCGTACCCGGGACGAACAGCGTGTCCCTGGCGACCAGCGGACGGCTGCGGCGGTCCAGCGGGAACGGCAGCCGGCAGGACCAGAGCTCCGCGCCGGAGGACAGGTCGAGGCAGCTGACGACGCCCTGGTCCCACGGGACGTACACCCGGCCGCCGTGTTCGAGGGGCGGCAGCGCCCGCCAGGACTCGCCCCGGTGGGGCGCGTACGTCCAGCCCGGCTCGCCGGCGGGAAGCAGCCTGCGCACGCCGCCGTTGCCGTCCGGGACGAAGAAGCCCCCCGAGCCGGCCACGCACCAGCGCAGGTCCTCCTCACCGGGGGCGGTCCACAGCTCGCGGCCGGTGGCGGCGTCCCGGGCCACCACCTCGGCGCGGCCGCCGAGGAAGCGGAGACAGGCGAGGAGGCCGCCTCCGATGTGGGTGGCGGGCGTGACCGGCTGCTCCGTCTGCTCGGTGCGGACGGACCAGAGCAGGGAGCGGTCGGTGACCCGCAGCGCGAACAGGCGGTTCTCCGTCCGGGTGCCGTCGGACCGCGGGCGGCCCCAGGCGTAGCCGTAGAGGATGCCGGGGGCCTGGCGGTCGTAGCCGGCGAGGCGGACCTGCCCCTGGAGGTCGTCGGGCAGCGGCAGGCTCCAGTCGCCGGCCGGGTCGGTGAAGTGCCGGGCGTCGAGGTGGCCCTCGTAGATCGTGAAGAGGTGGTCGGGCCCGACCACCACCTTGCCGAGCACGTCGCCGTCGATGGGCCAGCTGCGGGCGGCCGGCGGGTCGAAGACCAGCAGCCGGGCGGCGGTGCCCTTCTCGTGGTCGAGGACCTGCAGGCCGTTCCTGGAGAGGTAGACCGGGTGGCTCGGCGGGTCGGTGAGGCGCTCCGGGGTCATCGCCTCCGGGCCGCGGTACGTCCAGAGCGGCGTCGGCCCGGACAGCGCGGTCGGGACCGGCCCGGTCGGCCCGGGCGAGGGGAAGGCCCCGCCGACACCCGAACGGCCGAATGCCCAGGCGGCCCCGCCCGCCGCGAGCACCCCGGCCCCGAGCAGCAGCCGGCGCCGGCTCGGCCGCGCGCGCTCCCCGCCGCCCGCGATCACGTCCTCGGGGGCCCCGCCGCCGTCGGTCTCCTCGTCCCACTGCCACGCCGTCCCGCTCGCGGGACCCCCGGACGACGACTGCATACGGCTCTCGCTTCCCCACCGGCGGCCCCACGCCGCCACCCGCCCGGAGAATATCGAACAGTCAGCTATGCATACGAAATGGTGGAAGAGGTGGGGAAAGCGGATCACGCAGGCGGGTGGTCGGCGAGGTCGGCGAGGACGTCGGCGTGGCAGGGGAGCGGGGCGCACCAGCAGCCGAGGCGGTGGCCGCGCAGGGGTGGGACGAGGGCGAGCAGGTCGGGGTGGGCGAGCAGGTGGGCGCGGTACCTGGCGACCATCTCCTCGCGGGTGAGGTCCGGGCCGGGGCGGTACGGGCAGTGCAGCGGGGACTCGGCGAGGTGCCAGCCGCCGCGGTGCATGGCGCGGCCGACGTAGACGACGTCGCGGTACCCGGGGTCGTCGCGGTGGCCCTTGAGGTTGACCACGGTGGTGCGGCGGGGTTCGCTCGGCATGCCGTCCATGCTGGCGCACGGCGGGCCCCGGGGCAGTCCGGGGCCGGTGCGGGCTCGCCTTGACACCGGTGCGGGCCGGGCGTAGCAAAAGAGCATGCGCCATCCGCACGCGACCGGCGGGGCCCCTGGGGCGCGGCCGGGCCCGGACCGGCCGCCGGAGCCCGGGGCCGGCGCGGAGACCGGCCGGGCGGCCCCGCCGTCCGTCCGGGAGACGGCCCGGCGGGCGGACCACCGGCGCGACGAGCTGCTCGCCCTGGCCGCGCGCCGGGTGCTGGAGTCGACCGGGGCGTACGGCTCGCTGGTGTACCTGCGCTCGCGGGACCGCCGCTCGCTGGTGCTGCGCACCATCGCGGGCGTGCCGCTGTCGGTGATGGGCCCGTTCCGGCGGGTGGCCGCCGCGGGGCCGCTGCCGGTCGCGGTCGCCTTCCGGACCGGGCGCGCCGTCGTCCTCACCGACGCCGAGGACACCATGCGGCGCTTCCCGCAGCTCGCGGTCGGCCTGCCGTACGACTTCGTCTCCGCCTGCGAGCCGGTGGGGCGCGGCGGGGAGACGTTCGGGGTGCTGACCGCGCTGTGGCCGGCCTCGGACGACGGGGTGGCGGCGCCGGCGGCCCGGCGGCTGGCCGAGGCGGCCGCCCAACTGGCCGACGGCCTAGCCGGGTTGGCGGAGTCCGGGCAGTCGGTGGAGCCGGGCTGCGAGGCGGCCGTGGTGGAGCTGCCGCCGCCGTCGGTGCCGACCACCCGGGTCGGGATGTTCGACTGGGACGTGGCCACCGGGTCGCTCGCCGCCGACACCCAGTTCCTGGAGATCTTCGGTTTCGGACCCGGGGAGTTCGACGGCACGGTGGCCGCCCTGGGCCGTCGCGTCGCCCCCGGAGACCTGCCCGGGTTCCGGGCCGCCGCCCGGATCGCGCTGGAGCGCGGCGAGGTGCTGGCCGCCCGGGTCCGGGTGCTCGGCCCGGACGGCCTGCCGTACCCGGTGGAGCTGTGGGCCCGGGTGCCCCGGGCGATCTCCGACGGCCGGACCCACCTGGTCGGCGCGGTGCTGGACCTCCGGAGCCTGACCGCCGCCGCGGCCGCCGTCGACCGGCTGCCCGAGGGCGTGTTCGCGCTCGACCAGGACGGCCGGATCGGCTACGCCAACCGCGCCGTCGAGCCGCTGCTCCGGGCCCGCCGCGAGGACCTGGTCCACCGCCCCCCGTGGGAGGCGCTGCCCTGGCTCGCCGACCCCTTCTACGAGAACCGCTACCGCGCCGCCCAGCTCTCCCAGCGGCCCACCGCCTTCCTGGCCGCCCGACCGCCGGACGGCTGGCTCGCCTTCTCGCTCTACCCGGACCCGCACGGCGTCACCGCCCGGGTGGTCGCGGCCGAGGCCCCGCCCGGCGCCGCCGAGCCGGCCGCAGTCCCGCCGCCGCCCGCCGCCCGCACGGGGATGGGCGGCACCCACCACCTGCTCCAACTGGCCAGCGCGCTCACCGAGGCGGTCACCGTCCGGGACGTCTGCCGGGCGGTGGCCGAGGAGCTCCTGCCGGCCTTCGGCGGCCAGGAGCTCGCCATCTACGCGGTGCGCGAGCAGCGGCTGCACCTGCTCTCGCAGACCGGCTACCCGGACGGCTTCCTGGACGCCTTCGAGGGCATCCCGATGGACACCCGGGTGCCCGGCGCGGAGACGCTCCGCACCGGCACCCCGGTCTTCTTCGAGTCGGTGCGCGAACTCGCCGCCACCTACCCCGGCCTGGCCCTGGACGAGATGGGCGCCTGGGCCTTCCTGCCGCTGATCGCCTCCGGCCGTCCGGTCGGCACCTGCATCGTCGGCTTCGACCTGCCGCGCCCGTTCACCGTGGAGGAGCGCGGCCTGCTCACCGCGCTCGGCGGCTTCATCGCCCAGGCCCTGGAGCGCGCCCGGCTGTACGACGCCGAGTTCGCCCTGGCCCGCGGCCTGCAGCAGGCGCTGCTGCCGCACCGGCTGCCCGAGGTGCCCGGCATCCGGATCACCGCCCGCTACCTGCCCGGCACCCAGGGCATGGAGATCGGCGGCGACTGGTACGACGCGATCGTCACCGGCGAGGACGTCACCCTGGTGATCGGCGACGTCGAGGGCCACAGCGTCGGCGCGGCCGCCACGATGGGACAGCTGCGCAGCGCCGTGCGCGCCTTCGCCACCGGTGGCGACCCACCCGACGAGGTGCTCGCCCGCACCAACCGGCTGCTGCTCGACCTCGACCCCGGGCTGCTCGCCAGCTGCTGTCTGGTCCGGCTCACCCCGGCCGTCGGGCTCGGCCGGATCGCCCGGGCCGGGCACCTCCCGCCGGTGCTGCGCCACCCCGGCGGGCGGGCCGAGGCGCTGTACGTCCCGGGCGGGCCGCTGCTCGGGGTGGACGAGCGGGCCGACTACCCGGTCAGCGACCTGCGGCTGGGCAGCGGGGCGGTGCTCGCCCTCTACACCGACGGGCTGGTGGAGGACCCGGCGGTGGCGATCGACCAGGGCGTGGACCGGCTGCGGGCCGCGCTGGCCCGGGCGGTGGCGGGGGAGGGACTGGAGCAGGCGGCCGAGCGGCTGCTGCGCGAGGTCGGCTCCGCCCGCCGGGTGGACGACGTGGCGCTGCTGCTCACGTCCTTCGGCTGAGCGGCCGCGCCGTTCGGACCCGGCGGCCGCGCCGTGCGGACCGGGCGGGCAGGCCACCGGGACGGGGCCGACCAGGCGACTTTCGTCGGCGGGGGCGGCGACGAAGGAGGACGGCGGATGACCCGGCCGGACCGATAGCCTCGACGGGTGGAAGCGATCGCGCGGGCCTGGAACACGGCGGTACGGACGGCGCTGCCGGGGCCCTGGCGGCCCCGGCGGGTCGTGGGCGAGGCACTGCTCGCCCTGATGATGGGCGGCTTCGCCGCGCTGATGGAGCTGCTCTCCAACACCGGCCAGGCGGTGCTCGTCGGCGTCGGGGTCGCGGTGGCGTGGGTGCTGCGCAAGGGACTGCCGGCCACCGTGCTGGTCGTCGTCGCGGCCGCCGCCGGCTGGGCGGTCGGCCCGATCCCGATGCTGGTCTGCGCGGGCTGGACGGCCGGGGCGCGGATCCGCCGGGTCTGGTCGCTGGTCGGCACCTTCGTGGTGGGCTGGGCGCTGTTCACCATGACGGGGGTGCTGAAGGAGGGCGCCTCGCTCTCGCCGAAGCTGGTGCTGCCGCTGTCCTTCGGGGCCTTCCTGGTGGTGGCCGTGCTGCCCGCGCTCTACGGCCGCTACCGGGCGCAGCGCCGCGCCCTGCTGGACGCGCTGCGCGAGCGCAACGAGCAGCTGCTGCGCGAGCGGGTCATGGTGGTGCACCAGGCGCGGCTGCGCGAGCGGCACCGGATCGCCCAGGACATGCACGACAGCCTGGGCCACCAGCTGGCGCTGATCTCGGTGCACTCGGGCGCGCTGGAGGTGGACCGGACGCTCACCGACCGGCAGCGCGAGGCGGTCGGGGTGCTGCGGCAGGCGGCGGTCGCGGCGATGCGCGAGCTGCGCGAGGTGGTCGGGGTGCTGCACGACGAGTCGACGGCGGTGCCGGCAACCGCCCCGGCGGCCGCCGGGGTGCCCACCGCCGGGTCGGCGGCCACCGGGGCGGGTGCCGGGGCGCCGGCCCGGGGCGGGGTGGACGGGATCGAGGGGCTGGTGGATTCCTCCCGGGCGGCCGGGGCCGGGATCGACCTCACCGTGGAGGGGGAGCGGCGTCCGCTGGCGGCCGCCGTGGACCACGCGGCGTACCGGATCGTGCAGGAGGCGCTCACCAACGCGCACAAGCACGCTCCAGGCGCGCCGATCGGCGTCGCGCTGCGGTACGAGCCGGACGCGCTGGTGGTGGAGGTCACCAACGCCCGCGCGCCGGAGCTCGTGGGGGCACGCGTCGGGGTGGGCGCGGCCGTCAGCGGCGGTCAGGGACTGACCGGCCTGCGGGAGCGCGCCCGCTTGGTCGGCGGCATGGTGCACGCCGGGCCCACGCCGGAGCAGGGCTTCCGGCTGGCGGCGGTGCTCCCCTATGAAGGGGAGGAGCAGGACGCGGCGGCGGACGGGGCCGAGGACTGGATGCTGGACGGCCTGCCGCCCGTCGAGGAGCCGGAGCGCAAGCGGCGCAGTCCGGCGATGGGCTGCGCCCTCGGGGTGGTCGCGATCGCGGTGACCGTGCTCGGCCTGGCGGTCTGGGGCGTGGTCGCCTTCGTCAAGGGCACCAACGACGCGACCGTGCAGCAGCCGATGTACGACCAGATCAGGGTGGGCACCGCCGAGTCCGAGGTGCTGCAGACGCTGCCGCGCGGCAACGACTTCATCACCGACACGTATAAGGGGACAGGGCCCGAGATCTCGGAGGGCGCGCACTGCCGCTGGTTCGCCCTGAACGGGGCGCCCGGCGCCGGCTGGAACGAGGAGCACGTGGCGCGATTCTGCTTCCGGGACGGGGCACTGGTGGAGAAACAGGAGTACGTGATCAGCGGTTGAGTGCCCCCGTGCGCGGGCGGGTGCCCCGGCCGGGCGGGCCGGGCCGGTTTCGGATCACGGTGGTCCGGATCGGGGTGGTTCGGAACGGTCCTGCCGGGATGTGAGGATGGTGCCGCAGCCCACAGCACCGTTCGAGGGGAATGACCAGCGTGATCCGAGTCCTCGTCGCCGACGACGAGCCGCTGATCCGGGCCGGAATCAGGATGATCCTCGGTTCCGCCGAGGACATCGAGGTGGTCGCGGAGGCCGCCGACGGGCGGGAGGCGCTGGAGCTCGCGCGGGCGCACCGGGTGGACGTGGTGCTGCTGGACATCCAGATGCCGGTGATGGACGGGCTGACGGCGCTCGGGGAACTGGCGAAGGTCGCCCCCGGCGCGCGGGCGCTGATCCTCACCACCTTCGGGGAGCGCGAGAACGTCCTGCGCGCCGTGACCGAGGGTGGTGCCGGCTTCCTGCTCAAGGACACCGCACCGCACGAGCTGATCCAGGCCGTCCGGGCGGCGGCGGGCGGGAACGCCTTCCTCTCGCCGGCCGCGACCCGGCACATCGTCGACTCGCTGGCCTCCGGGCGCAGCGCCTCGCTGGCCGCCCGCGCCGTCGCGGCGCGGCGTCGGCTGGAGGTGCTCACCCCGCGCGAGCTGGAGGTGTTGGCCCTGCTCGGAGAGGGTCTGTCCAACGCCGACGCGGGGGCGCGGATCCACATGAGCGAGGCGACGGTGAAGACCTACGTCAGCCGGATCCTGGCCAAGCTGGGCTGCGACAACCGGGTCCAGGCGGCGCTGTTGGCGCGGGACGCGGAGCTCGACGGCCGTCGCTGAGGGTGTTCGCGCGGTCGCCGTACGTGTCGGGCGTGACGGATGCCACTCGACGGCGGCGCGGAACCGGGAACTCCGGGTGCGGTGGTGACGGTGCGTCAGCTGACGGTTCCTCCGCGTGGATGGTGTGACGGCTTTCTCGGGCGGACAGGTGTGAGTGAGGGCACGGAATTTGACCGTTTGATCTTGGAAATCTGGTCAAAAATGGTCAAAGCGGGCATGATTTTTTGACCCGTACCGCCGGTAACAGTCAACTGACCTGCGACGTCGAAGAATTGCTTGCTGCGTCCGGGTGATGCCCCCTAGCTTCATTGGCGGCGCAACGAGCGCCACCCGGGTTCACCCCGACGCACTGCCCGCCGACTGACCCGCGGCATGAGGGCGGTGCCCGCCGACGAGACCGGCTCGAACAGGCCGTCGGCGTGCGGAGGTGACCGGGGCGGCACGGCACGTCCGACACGTGTCCGGCCGCCCGTCGAGTGAGGTGAGCGAAAGACTGCCGGCCCATGTCCCGGGCCTGGTTCCGCATGCCCACCCGGGACTTGTCGAGAGGAACTGTATGAATCCCCGTCACGAGACCGCCGCTGCCACCGACACCACCGCCACCACCAAGCGCCACCGCGTGCGGATGGCGGTCCTCGCGGGCGCCGCCGTCGCGGCCCTGCCGGTGGCCGGCCTCGTCACGGCCACCTCGGCCTCCGCCGCTACCTCCTCGACCTGGGACGCCGTCGCCCAGTGCGAGAGCGGCGGGAACTGGAGCACCAGCACCGGCAACGGCTTCCACGGAGGACTGCAGTTCAGCCCGTCCACCTGGGCCGCGTACGGCGGGACCGCGTACGCCTCCCAGGCCAACAAGGCGACCAAGGCGCAGCAGATCGCCGTCGCGGAGAAGGTCCTCGCCTCGCAGGGCGCGGGCGCCTGGCCCGTCTGCTCGCAGAGGGCGGGCCTGGGCAAGGGCGGCGCCCCGGCCGTCGCCGACACCTCGGGCGGCACGGCGGCCAAGGCGGCCAAGCCCGCCGCCAGGCCGGCCACGAAGGCCGCCAAGCCCGCGGCCAAGCCGGCGGCCGCGCAGCAGGCGCCCAAGGGGCAGCCCTCGGCCAAGCCGGCGCAGTCCGCGCCGGTCGCGCCGAAGAACACCGCCGCGGGCGGCTACACCGTCAGGAGCGGTGACACCCTGAGCGACATCGCGGCCAAGTTCGGCACCGACACGGACAGCCTGTACCAGAAGAACCTGCGCACCATCGGCGCCGACCCGGACCTGATCTTCCCGGGCCAGACGCTGACCGTCTGACCGACTGACGGCTGTCCGACCGTCCGAGCGGCCGCCCCTCCATCC
>NZ_JBHVEU010000278.1:0-11797 GCF_042802075.1 Kitasatospora sp. NPDC057518 | reverse complement strand
GTCCGGGGCACCGGAGGCGCCCGGCGCTCAGCGCGCGGGGCGGAGCCAGACGGTGGAGAGCGGGGGGAGGACCAGTTCGGCGGACCGGGGCTGGCCGTCCCACTCCACCGGCTCGGCCTTGACCGGGTGGGAGTTGCCGACGCCGCTGCCGCCGTACTCCTCGGCGTCGGTGTTCAGCGCCTCCTCCCACAGCTGGTCGCGGCCCGCCAGCCGGGGCAGGCCGACCCGGTGGCCGTGCCGGACGACCGGCGAGAAGTTGCAGACCGCGACCAGCGGCGAGCCGTCGGCCGCGTACCGGACGAAGGAGAGCAGGTTGTCCTCGGCGGCGCCGCCGTCGAGCCAGCGGAAGCCCTCCGGGACGGTGTCCAGCTCCCACAGCGCCGGGGTGTCGAGGTAGCGCCGGTTGAGGTCGCGGACCAGTCGGCGCACCCCGAGGTGCTCCTCGTGGGCCGGCCACCGCTCGTCGAGCACCCACCACTGCGGGCCCTGCTCGTGGTCCCACTCCGCGCCCTGGGCGAACTCCTGCCCCATGAACAGCAGCTGCTTGCCCGGGTGGGACCACATGAAGCCGAGGTAGGCGCGGTGGTTGGCGCGCTGCTGCCACCAGTCGCCGGGCATCTTGGAGACCAGGGCCCGCTTGCCGTGCACCACCTCGTCGTGCGAGATCGGCAGGACGTAGTTCTCGGAGTAGGCGTACACCATCGAGAAGGTGATCTCGTTGTGGTGGTACTTGCGGTGCACCGGCTCCTTGGACATGTAGACCAGCGAGTCGTGCATCCAGCCCATGTTCCACTTCAGCCCGAAGCCGAGGCCGCCGGCGTCGGTGGGGCGGGTGACCCCGTCCCAGGCGGTGGACTCCTCGGCGATCGTCACCGCGCCCGGGCAGCGCCGGTAGACGGTGGCGTTCATCTCCTGGAGGAAGGAGGCGGCGTCCAGGTTCTCCCGGCCGCCGAACCGGTTGGGGGTCCAGTCGCCGCCCTCGCGGGAGTAGTCGAGGTAGAGCATCGAGGCGACGGCGTCCACCCGCAGGCCGTCGACGTGGAACTCCTCGCACCAGTACACCGCGTTGGCGACGAGGAAGTTGCGCACCTCCTTGCGGCCGTAGTCGAACTCCAGCGTCCCCCAGTCGGGGTGCTCGGCGCGCAGCGGGTCGGCGGGCTCGTACAGCGGCTCGCCGTCGAAGCGGGCGAGCGCGAAGTCGTCCTTGGGGAAGTGCGCGGGCACCCAGTCGACGATCACGCCGATGCCGTGCCGGTGCAGGGTGTCCACCAGGTACCGGAAGTCGTCGGGGCCGCCGAGCCGGGCGGTGGGGGCGTAGTAGCCGGATACCTGGTAGCCCCAGGAACCGCCGAAGGGGTGCTCCATCACCGGCATGAGCTCCACGTGGGTGAAGTTCAACTCCTGGAGGTAGCGCGGCAGTTCCTCGGCGATGGCGCGGTAGGTGGTGAGGTCCGGGCGCCAGGACGGCAGGTGCAGCTCGTACACCGACATCGGGGCCCGGTGGTGCGCGGCGCGGGCCCGGCGGGCCATCCACTCGCCGTCCTGCCAGGCGTAGTCGGAGGAGGTGACCACCGAGGCGGTGCCGGGCGGGCACTGGGCGGCCCGGGCCAGCGGGTCGGCCTTGTCCAGCACCCAGCCCTGCCGGGTGTGCACCTCGTACTTGTAGGTGGCGCCCTCGGCCAGGCCGGGGACGAACAGCTCCCAGATCCCGGACGAGCCGAGCGAGCGCATCGGGTGCCCGGTGCCGTTCCAGTGGTTGAAGCCGCCGATCAGCCGGACCCCGACGGCGTTCGGCGCCCAGACCGCGAAGGCGGTGCCGGCCACCCCGTCGACGGTGCGCACGTGCGAGCCGAGCGCCCGCCACAGCTGCTCGTGCCGGCCCTCGGAGATCAGGTGCAGGTCGAGTTCGCCGAGGGTGGGCGGGGTGCGGTAGCCGTCGTGCTGGCGCAGCGGCTCGCCGTCGGGGTACGTCACCAGCAGGGTGTACTCCGGCGGTTCGCCGCCGGCCACCAGGCCGGTGAACAACCCGCTCTGCTGGTGGGTGAGTTCGGCCGGGCCGTGGGCGGTCTCGACGACCACCCGCTCGGCGAACGGGCGCAGCACCCGGATCGCCGTGCCGCCGTGCACCGGGTGCGCGCCGAGCAGCGCGTGCGGGTCGTGGTGCTGCCCGCCCACCAGCCGGTCGACCTCGGCCGGCGGCAGCGGCGCCTCGGGCAGCCGCAGCGCCCCGGTGGGGGCCGGGCGCTCGGCCCCCCGGGGCTGCGGGGCCGCGAGTGGGTCGGCCGGGGACGGGAGGGTGGCCGGGGGCTCCGAGCCGGTGCCGGCACCCCCCTCCTCCTCGGCCGCCCGGTGCGCCCCGTGCTCGTGGCCGGTGTGGCCTTCGGCGGGGAGCGGTCCGGCCAGGAAGGTGGCCGGTACGGGGCGGGTGGGGCGGCCGGTCGGGTCGATCGGCGTCACGGCGGGGTCCTCCTGCGGCGGGGTGGGCGAACTCCTGCGGGCGGGACAGGAAACGGTTGGGACAGGAAACGGGCGGGACGGGAGACGCGTGGTGCGGAAACGAGTGGTGCGTGAACGGGCGGTGCGGGAATCGGGCGGTGCGGAAAAGGCGTGGGTACGGGAAGGGCCGGTCAGACGGACAGGGCGAGCCGGTTGATCGCGGCCAGCGGGATCGGCAGCCAGCTCGGCCGGTGCCGGGCCTCGTACACCACCTCGTAGACCGCCTTGTCGATCTCCAGCGCCCGCATCAGCTCCGGCGAGGCGGCCGGGTCGGCGCCGCCGCCGGCGGTGTAGCCGGCGCCGTAGGCGGTGCGGTTGCGCTGGGCCCAGGCGGCGGCCAGGTGGGCCAGTTCCGGGTCGACGGGGCCGCCGGCCAGCAGGTGGGCGGCCGCGTAGTCGAAGGAGCGCAGCATCGCGGCGACGTCGCGCAGGGCGGGCTGCGGTTCGCGGCGCTCGTTGACGGACTTGGCGGGCTCGCCCTCGAAGTCCAGCAGCACCCAGCCGTGCGGGGTGCGCATGGCCTGTCCGAGGTGGAGGTCGCCGTGGATGCGCTGGACCGGCAGGCCGTCCGGGTGGGCGTCGGCGAGCTGCTGGAAGGCGGTGCGCAGGGCGGCCCGGAAGCGCAGCAGGCCGGGGACGGCGGCGACGGCGCTGTCCAGCCGGTCGGCCATGGCGCCGGCCAGCCGTCCGGTCTGGGCGCGGTCGAGCCGGGCGACGGGCATCGAGCGGGCGAGGACCCGGTGCACCTCGGCGGTGGCCCGGCCGAGCCGGTGCGCCTCGATGGCGAAGTTGCCGGGGGAGCGGTCCCCCTTGAGCCGGCCGACCTGGTCGAGGGCGAGTTCCCAGCCGTCCTCGGCGTCCGGCAGGTAGCGCTGCAGCAGTCCGAGGGTGGCGGGTTCGGCGCGTTCCATCCGGCTCTCGAACCAGGCGGCGACCCGGGGGATGCGGGTGGAGCCGGCCCGGGAGAGCGCGAGCGAGAGTTCGAGGTCGGGGTTGGTGCCGGGGTGGATGCGGCGGAACAGCTTGAGGATGTACGAGGTGCCGTAGATGACCGAGCTGTTGGACTGCTCGGCGGTGGAGGCGCGGCCGGGGAGGTTGGCGGGCAGTCCGGAGCCGGGGGTGCGGCGGAAGGAGAGCGCGCCGAAGCGGTCCCCGGTGGCCAGGTGTTCGAGCAGCCGTCCGGTGAGTTCGGGGTCGTGCACCGCGTCGTAGAGGGTCGCGCCGTCGTACGGGCCCTGGCTGAGCCGGCCGAGCACGGCGGCGGGCCCGATGTCCCCGAGCCCGCCGGAGCGGATGCCGAGCAGCAGCTGGTAGATGTCGCCGTGCGGGGCGCCGGCCGTGGTGGCGTGCTCGACCCGCAGCAGGAGGTGCAGCAGGGCCGGGTCGCCGACCTGCAGCGGGGTGCCGACGACCGGGGTGAGGCCGGTGATGGGCCTTCCCTTGCCGGCGTACCAGCGCTGGGTGGGCAGCCAGGAGGCGATCAGTGGCAGGGCCGCCTGGACGAGTTCGCTGACGCCCAGGGCGGTTCTCCGGGCCCCGGCGCCCCGGGTGCCCGCGGGGGTGGCGGGACCGGTGGGGGCGTCGTCCTGGAGGTGGGCTTGAGAACGGGAGGTTTCGGACATGGCTCCCTTTCCCCGGAAGCACGCGGACTGCCCGACGGGTCGTGGCCGGGTCCGTCAGTCTTCCGGATTGCGGCGGCGCGGCGGTCGCGGCACGCGAGCACGGCTCGGGTGTCACGCCTTCGTGTAGGTGGCCGTTGGGCTGTTCTCCGTACGCGGTGGTGCAGAGAACTCCGGGGGCGCGGGGGTTCAACTCGCGCCCCCGGAGGGTCTGGTGGTGCTGTTCACGGCTGCTGTGCCACGTGCGGCGGATCGTTACTTCGATCGCCTGGTCCCGCTCAGGCGCGGGGGCTGCCGGAGCTGGAACCAGTAGAAGCCGTGCCCGGCCAGGGTGAGCAGGTAGGGCCACTCGCCGATCGACGGGAAGCGCACCCCGCCGATCAGCTCGACCGGGTACCGCCCGCCGTACTGCCGCAGGTCCAGCTCGGTCGGCTGCGCGAACCGCGAGAAGTTGTTCACGCACATGACCAGGTCCCCCTCGTACTCGCGCACGAAGGCCAGCACGGCGGGGTTGCTGGAGGGCAGTTCGGCGTAGCTGCCGAGGCCGAACGCCGGATTGAGCTTGCGGATCTCGATCATGCGACGCGTCCAGTGCAGCAGGGAGCTCGAACTGCTCTGCTGCGCCTCGACGTTGGTCACCTGATAGCCGTACACCGGGTCCATGATGGGCGGCAGACTGAGCCTGCCCGGGTCGGCGGAGGAGAAACCCGCGTTGCGGTCCGGGGTCCACTGCATCGGGGTGCGCACGCCGTCCCGGTCGCCGAGCCAGATGTTGTCGCCCATGCCGATCTCGTCGCCGTAGTAGAGGACCGGCGAGCCGGGCAGGGAGAGCAGCAGCGCGGTGAACAGCTCGATCTGGTTGCGGTCGTTCTCCAGCAGCGGGGCGAGCC
The DNA here is from genome assembly GCF_042802075.1 of Kitasatospora sp. NPDC057518. NCBI lineage: Bacteria > Bacillati > Actinomycetota > Actinomycetes > Kitasatosporales > Streptomycetaceae > Kitasatospora > Kitasatospora sp. NPDC057518. Next base: position 6,792 of record NZ_JBHVEU010000278.1, on the reverse strand, counting down.
GGCGGCGGATGCCCACGTTGGCGCGCATCCGCGGGTCCTTGGCGTACTCCGCGTACATGTAGTCGCGCTCCTCGTCGGTGACCATCTCCAGGGTCAGCTCGTCGTGGTTGCGCAGGAAGATGCCCCACTGGCAGCCGCCGGGGATCTGCGGGGTCTTGGCGAGGATCTCGGACACCGGGTAGCGGGACTCCCGGCGCACCGCCATGAAGATCCGGGGCATCACCGGGAAGTGGAACGCCATGTGGCACTCGTCGCCGCCGGAGGCGAAGTCGCCGAAGTAGTCGACGACGTCCTCCGGCCACTGGTTGGCCTCGGCGAGCAGCACGGTGTCCGGGTAGTTGGCGTCGATCTCCTTGCGGACCCGCTGGAGGAACTCGTGGGTCTCCGGGAGGTTCTCGCAGTTGGTGCCCTCGCGGGCGAACAGGTACGGCACCGCGTCCAGCCGGAAGCCGTCGATGCCGAGGTCGAGCCAGAACCGCAGCCCGGCGATCATCTCGTCCTGGACCCGGGGGTTGTCGTAGTTGAGGTCCGGCTGGTGCGAGAAGAAGCGGTGCCAGAAGTACTGCTTGCGGACCGGGTCGTAGGTCCAGTTGGAGGTCTCGGTGTCGACGAAGATGATCCGGGCGTCCGGGTACTGCTTGTCGTCGTCGGCCCACATGTAGAAGTCGCCGTAGGGCCCGTCCGGGTCGGAGCGGGAGGCCTGGAACCACGGGTGCTGGTCGCTGGTGTGGTTCATGACGAAGTCGATCACGATGCGCATGCCGCGGGCGTGGGCGGCGTCGACGAACTCCATGAAGTCGGCGAGGTCGCCGAACTCCGGCAGCACCGAGGTGTAGTCGGAGACGTCGTACCCGCCGTCGCGCAGCGGCGAGGCGAAGAACGGGGGGAGCCAGAGGCAGTCGATCCCGAGCCACTGGAGGTAGTCGAGCTTGGCCGTGAGCCCCTTGAGGTCCCCGACACCGTCGCCGTTGCTGTCCTGGAAGGACCGCACCAGCACCTCGTAGAAGACCGCACGCTTGAACCACTGCGGGTCGAGCTTCTTCTTCGAGGTCTCGGGGAAGGTGTCGGGGACGGGCTCGTTCACTGTCACGCTGGGTTCCTCCGAACCGTGAGGAGGTGAGCCGGCTCGGCTGAGGGATCGAGCCGGACGTAGTTGTGCCGGCCCCAGGTGTAGACGGCGCCGGTGAGCTCGTCGTGCACCGCGTACGGGCCGTCGCCGTCGAGCGTGACGGTGGCCTCCTGGACGTGGTGCGGGTCGAGGTTCACCACGGTGACGACCTGGTCGGTGAGCCCCTCGGGGGTGGTCGCGGTCTTGGAGTAGGCGAGCACCTGGTCGTTGTCGGTGGGGTGGAAGCGCAGGTCGCGCAGCTGCTGGAGGGCGGGGTGGCGGCGGCGCAGCCGGTTCAGCACGGTCAGCAGCGGGGCCAGGGTGTCGGTGCGGCTCCAGTCGCGCGGGCGCAGTTCGTACTTCTCCGAGTGGAGGTACTCCTCGGAGCCCGGGTGGGCCGGCTCGTTCTCGTACAGCTCGAAGCCGGCGTAGACGCCGTAGCTGGGGGAGAGGGTGGCGGCGAGCACCGCGCGGACCGCGAAGGCGGCCCGGCCGCCGTGCTGGAGGTACTCGTGCAGGATGTCCGGCGTGTTGGCGAAGAAGTTGGGCCGCATGTAGGCGGCGGCGTCACCGCTGAGTTCGGTGAGGTAGTCGGTGAGTTCCGGTTTGGTGGTGCGCCAGGTGAAGTACGTGTACGACTGGTGGAAACCGATCTTCGCCAGGGTGTGCATCATCGCGGGGCGGGTGAAGGCCTCCGCCAGGAACACCACGTCGGGGTCGGTCCGGGCGACGTCGGCGAGCACCTTCTCCCAGAACACCACCGGTTTGGTGTGCGGGTTGTCGACCCGGAAGATCCGGACGCCGTGCGACATCCAGAACCGGAGGATCCGGATGGTTTCCTTGACGATTCCGTCCATGTCCTGGTCGAAGTTGACCGGATAGATGTCCTGGTACTTCTTCGGCGGATTCTCGGCGTACGCGATGGTGCCGTCCGTGCGGTGGCTGAACCATTCCGGGTGCTTGTTCACCCAGGGGTGGTCGGGGGAGCACTGGAGGGCGAAGTCCAGCGCCACCTCCAGGTGCAGCGCCTTGGCCTCGGCGACGAAGTGGTCGAAGTCCTCGATGGTGCCGAGGTCCGGGTGGACGGCGTCGTGGCCGCCCTCGGGGGAGCCGATCGCCCAGGGCGAGCCGACGTCGTGCGGGCCGGCCGTCAGGGTGTTGTCCGGGCCCTTGCGGAAGGCTCGGCCGATCGGGTGGACCGGCGGCAGGTAGACCACGTCGAAGCCCATCGCGGCGACGGCCGGCAGGCGTTCGGCGGCGCTGCGCAGGTTGCCCGGGCGCGGCGGCTCGACGCCGGCCGGGTCCACCACGGCGCCCTCCGACCGGGGGAAGAACTCGTACCAGGAGCCGAACAGCGCGCGCTCGCGGTCGACCTGGAGCGGCATCGGGCGGGAGGCGCTGAGCAGCTCGCGCAGCGGGTGGCGGACCAGCGCGTCGAGTACCTCGGGGGCGAGCGCGGCGGCCAGCCGGGACAGCGGCGGCAGGGTCTGGTCGCGCAGCGCGTCGGCGGCGGCCAGCACGTCGGCGCGGCCCTCCTTCTTGGGCACCCCGGCCGCGGCCTGCTCCAGCAGCCGGGCGCCCTCCTCCAGGACCAGCGCGGTGTCGATCCCGGCGGGCAGCTTCACCGAGGCGGTCCGGCGCCAGGTGGCGACCGGGTCGCTCCACGCCTCCACCAGGTACGACCAGCGGCCGGGCGCGGTCGGGGTGACGTGCGCGCCCCAGCGGTCGGTGCCCTCGGCCAGCTCGCGCATCGGCGTCCACGGGCCGCTGCGGCCGCGCGGGTCGCGCAGCACCACGTTGGCGTTGACGGCGTCGTGGCCCTCGCGGAAGACGGTCGCGGTGACCAGGAAGGTCTCGCCGACGACGGCCTTGGCCGGGCGGCGGCCGGCGTCGACGAGGGGACTGACGTCCAGGACGGGGATGCGGCCGATCACGGTGTCGCTCTCTGTCGTCTTGCGGGCGGAGGGCTTGCGAGCGGGGGCCTTCCGGGCGGCTGCCCCGGTGGCCGGGGCCTTCGCGGAGGCGGACCCGGCGGCCTCCGCGGTGGCGGCCTTCGGAGCTGCGGTCTTCGGGGTGGTGGCGGTGGTGCGGCGCGTGGTGGTGGTGCGCCTGCGGGGTGCCGCCGCCCGGTCCTCCTCGGCCGCGGGGTGCCGGGCCGTCGAGGGGGCTTCGGATTCGGAGGATCCGGCACGGACCGCCCCGGAGGCCCTCGGCGCCGGCATCGCCGGATCTGTCCGAGTGTCAGAATCCATCCGTCCGGCGGATTCCGCGACCGCTGCGTCGAGGCCTTCGGCCACCGGTGTGGACTGGTCCCGCGTGTCGCCGTGCATGCCAAGCTCCTGCCCGAGATCGGCGGCAGCTCCCCGCGGGCCTGGGTACGGGCCGGGGGAGTACCGGAGGACTGCTGGGTGGGGAGGACGTGCGACCGGAAGCCTGCCCGCGCCGCTGTTCCCGGCAACCTGCCCGGCGCCCGCCGAGCCGGCGGTGGGACGCCCCGGAGCCCGTGTGCGTCCCGGCGCACGCCTCCGCCGGGCGCGCCCCGGCCGACCCGGTCCACCCGTGAACGAGCGGGCCGGTAGGGAGGACACGCGTCCGTGCGCGGTGAGCGCCGAATGGGCTAAGAAGGACGGGAACGGACAACACGAAAAGGATTCGGACGTGCTGCTTCGCGGGGGACGCCACCCGTCGTCGTACTCCCCACTGCATCAACGACCTTCGGTCATCCTCGCACCGGCGACAAGGTTTTTGCAGCGGTACGACAGTAGTTTCGGGCCTTCTCCCGGGTGGATGCGCCATCGGAAATGAAGCCGTACCGAAGAGTTCACGTATTGGTAGCGCGGGCCCCCGAAATGTGCGCCTCGCGCGCCCCCCGTGCAGTCCAATGCGCCGAATGCGATCTCATCAATAGCCCGAACGGATGCCCAATAGTCCACTTGACGCACTGTCCGGCCGACCGCCACGGCTACGCTTCACGCCGTGAAGGCAATCCGCAGATTCACCGTCCGCACCGTCCTGCCCGAACAACTCCAGCCGCTGCACGAGCTGGCCCTCAACCTGCGCTGGTCCTGGCACCCCGAGACCAGGGACCTCTTCCGGTCCGTGGACCCGGAGGTCTGGGCCGCGACCGGCGAGGACCCGGTGCGGCTGCTCGGGGAGGTCCCGGCCGCCCGGCTGGCCGCGCTCGCCGCCGACCGGCGCTTCCTGCGCAGACTCGGCGACCTCGCCGACGACCTGCGCGAGTACCTGACCGGCCCCCGCTGGTACCAGACCCGGCAGCAGTCCGACGCCGCCCCGCTGCCCGCCGCGATCGCCTACTTCTCGCCCGAGTACGGCATCGCCGCCGCGCTGCCCCAGTACTCCGGCGGGCTCGGCATCCTGGCCGGCGACCACCTCAAGGCCGCCAGCGACCTCGGCGTGCCGGTCGTCGGCGTCGGCCTGTTCTACCGGCACGGCTACTTCCGCCAGTCCCTGAGCCGGGACGGCTGGCAGCAGGAGCGCTATCCGCTGCTCGACCCGGACGAACTCGCGGTCAGCCTGCTGCGGGAGGCCGACGGCACCCCCGGCCGGGTCGATCTGGCCCTGCCCGGCGGCCGCACCCTGGCCGCCCACATCTGGAAGGCCCAGGTCGGGCGGGTCCCGCTGCTGCTGCTCGACTCCGACATCGAGGCCAACTCGCCCGCCGAGCGGGACGTCACCGACCGGCTGTACGGCGGCGGCAGCGAGCACCGGCTGCTCCAGGAGATGCTGCTCGGCATCGGCGGCGTCCGGGCGGTGCGCGCCTACTGCCGGCTCACCGGGCACCCCGCCCCCGACGTCTTCCACACCAACGAGGGCCACGCCGGCTTCCTCGGCGTGGAGCGCATCCGCGAACTGGTCGCCGACGACCGGACCGGCCTCGACTTCGCCGCCGCCCTGGAGGCCGTCCGGGCCGGCACCCTCTTCACCACCCACACGCCCGTCCCGGCCGGCATCGACCGCTTCGACCGCGAGCTGGTCGCCCGCCACTTCGGCGGCGACGCCGCGCTGCCCGGCGTGCCGGTCGAGCAGGTGCTCGCGCTCGGCGCCGAGAGCTGGCAGGACGGGGACCCGAAGCTCTTCAACATGGCCGCCATGGGCCTGCGGCTGGCCCAGCGCGCCAACGGGGTCTCCACCCTGCACGGCGAGGTCAGCCGCTCGATGTTCAACGGCCTGTGGCCCGGCTTCGACCCCGCCGAGGTGCCGATCACCTCGGTCACCAACGGCGTGCACGCCGCCACCTGGATCGACCCGGCGGTGGTCCGGCTCGGCGCCGCCGAGATCGGCGCCGAGCGCGCCGAGGAGGCGATGACCACCGGCGAGAGCAAGCGCTGGACGGGTCTGGAGCGGATCGGCAACACCGAGGTCTGGCAACTGCGGCGCGCCCTGCGGGCCCAGCTGGTGGAGGAGGCCCGCCGCCGGCTGCACGCCTCCTGGCGCCGGCGCGGGGCCGGCGAGGCCGAGCTCGGCTGGGTCTCCTCGGTGCTCGACCCCGACGTGCTCACCATCGGCTTCGCCCGCCGGGTGCCCTCGTACAAGCGGCTCACCCTGATGCTGCGCGACCAGGAGCGGCTGCGCGCGCTGCTGCTGCACCCCACCCGGCCGGTGCAGATCGTGGTCGCCGGCAAGGCCCACCCGGCGGACGACGGCGGCAAGCGGCTGATCCAGCAGATGGTCGCCTTCGCCGACGACCCGGCGGTGCGGCACCGGATCGTCTTCCTGCCGGACTACGACATGGCGATGGCCCAGCGCCTCTACCCGGGCTGCGACGTCTGGCTGAACAACCCGCTGCGCCCGCTGGAGGCCTGCGGCACCTCCGGGATGAAGGCGGCGCTCAACGGCTGCCTCAACCTGTCCGTCCTGGACGGCTGGTGGGACGAGTGGTTCGACGGCCGCAACGGCTGGGCGATCCCCACGGCCGACGAGAGCGGCGGGGCGCTCGACCCGGACAGCGGGGAGGCCGAGCGGCGCGACGACATCGAGGCGGCCGCGCTCTACGACCTGATCGAGAACCAGGTCGCCGCCCGGTTCTACGACCGGGACGCGGACGGGCTGCCGCAGCAGTGGATCGCCATGGTCCGGCACACCCTGGTCACCCTCGGGCCCAAGGTGCTGGCCGGGCGGATGGTCCGGGAGTACGTCGAGCGGCTGTACGCCCCGGCGGCGCAGGCCCAGCGGGAGCTGGCCGGGCAGCACGGCCACGGCGCGCGGGAGCTGGCGCTCTGGAAGGCGACGGTCCGGGAGGCCTGGCCGGCCGTCCGGGTCGAGCACGTCGAGGCGGACTGCCCGACCGAGGCGCAGGAGCTGGGCAGTTCGCTGGAGCTGCGGGTGCAGGTCGCGCTCGGGACGCTCCGGCCGGGCGACGTCGAGGTGCAGGCGGTCTCCGGCCGGGTGGACGAGCGGGACCGGATCTCGGACGCCTGCCTGCTCGCCCTCAAGCCGGTCGGCGGGCCCGACCTGGACGGCCGGATCCGCTACGAGGGCTCGCTGGAGCTCTGCCGGACCGGCCCGTTCGGCTACACCGTCCGGGTGCTGCCCGCGCACCCGCGGCTGGCCTCGCCGGCCGAGCTGGGGCTGGTCGCGCTGCCGGCCGAGTCGGCCGGGATGGACGCGGGGCTGCTGCGCTGAGGCCGCGGGCGGCCGTCCACCGGTGGTGAACCGGGTGGGCG